>DAOTOD010000024.1:0-8846 GCA_035451165.1 Bacteroidales bacterium | reverse complement strand
AATGGAGTGTAAAAAATAAAAAAGGTAATATAAATAAATACAATGGGTTTTTAAAGATATATTTTAAAGATATTAGTATAGTTATTAAAAAATATATGCATATTGTAGTTAAATAAATATTTTTTATTATGTTAGAAAAAGGAATCAAAAATAAACCTATTGTTATTCCTATAAAGAAGAAGAAAGGTATAAAATGTCGGGCAGAAACAGGTATATAATCAACGAATTTGATAGGATAAACAGCCCAAAAGCCATTACGGAAATTGTTAATGATAAATTTTTTAAAATTTGTACGAGTATAATAAGTTGCTTGAATTGAAGGGTTTAGTATAATTTTGCCATTATTTTTTTTTAACCTTTTGTTAAAATCAATGTCTGAACTACTTATAAGGTTTTCATTAAATAATCCTATATTTTTAAATACTTCTTTTTTATAGCACCCACCAAATACAGTATCAACTTCAATTTCTTTATTTGAACCTGTTCTAAAAGTAGAATTCCCGACACCAAATGGATGTGATAATACTATTGTAATTCCTTTTCCTATAATTGATTTATTTAGTCCATCAGTAATTAACACACCTCCTACATTATCAGCGTTTGTGCGTAAAGCTGTTTCAATGCATTTTGAAAAATAATTTTTATGATATACAGCATGAGCTCCTAAGATAAAAATATAATCACCTTTAGAGTTGTTAATTCCTATATTTACAGCTGCTGGAAAATATTTCTTATGATTAGTGAATATTTTAATTTTTATATGTTTATCGATGTATTTTTTTACAATATTTACAGTGTTATCTGTGCTTAATCCATCAATAACTAGTAATTCTATTTTTTCGCTTGGATATTCATTTTCAAGTATTGAGTTAATACATTTTTCAATAAAAATTTCTTCATTGTGACAAGGTAATATCAGAGAAATATAGGGTAACTTGTCCATTTTTTATTGCAAAAATAATAAGTTTATATTTAACATCTTGGTAAAATTTATAAAGAAACATTATTTTGTTAAAAATTGTATTTAACTGGTTAATTTTTTAATATTTGTTTAATATGCATTAAATTTTTTGAGATTATATATTTATTTGTTTTTTAATATAATAAAATTAAAAAGCTAATATTATTTTATTTTAAATATTAAATTAATATAGATATTTAAAAATGTAGAAAAAATGGGTGAAATTTTACTTATTTAATATTTATATTTATTTCCCCATAAATGTTTTAACCGATTTCTTATTTCATTTTCTTTTTGGTTATTTTGAGGATTATATAATATTTGTCCAGCTATGTTTGAAGGTAAAAACTCTTCTTCTATAAAATTATTTTGATAATTGTGAGCGTATTTATATTCATTTCCATAGCCTAAATTTTTCATTAAGGTAGTGGGAGCATTACGTAAATGTAATGGTACAGGCAAATCACCTGTATTTTTTATTAGACTATGAGCATTATTAATAGCCATATAACTTGCATTGCTTTTGGGAGAACATGCAAGATAAATAGCAGTTTGTGACAATATAATTTCACATTCAGGGTAGCCTACAAAATGTACAGCTTGGAAACAGCTTGTTGCAAGCAATAAGGCATTAGGATTAGCATTCCCTATGTCTTCAGAAGCTAATATAACCATTCGTCGGGCAATAAATTCGGGTTTCTCACCAGCTTCAACCATTCTTGCTAACCAATATACAGCAGCATTAGGATCACTTCCTCTTATAGATTTTATGAATGCTGAAATGATGTCATAGTGCATTTCTCCTAACTTGTCGTATAAAGCTATATTTTCTTGAACAACATCTAAAACTTTTTTATTTGTAATTTTTATAATGTCTTTTGGATTTTCTACATTCATTAAAAGCTCTATAACATTTAATAATTTTCTGGCGTCTCCACCAGATATTCTCATTATGGCTTCATATTCGATAATTTCAATATTGAGATTATAAATTTTTTTAATGTAATGAATAGCTCTGTTTATTATTTCGCATAAATTTTCGTAACTTAATGGTTTTAAAACATATACTTGGCATCTTGATAATAATGGTGAAATAACTTCAAAAGATGGGTTTTCAGTTGTAGCTCCTATAAGTGTAATTATACCTTTTTCAACGGCATTAAGTAATGAGTCTTGTTGTGATTTACTGAATCTATGTATTTCGTCAATAAATAAAATTACTTTTTTATTACTTTTTTTGGCTTGATTAATGATATTGCGAACTTCATTAACGCCAGAGCTTACAGCACTTAATGTAAAAAAAATACTGTCTGATGCAAGAGCTATTATATAAGCTAAAGTTGTTTTTCCTGTACCTGGTGGCCCCCATAAAATCATAGAAGGAATATTGCCCGATAATATTATTTTTCGTAATACCCCATTTTCTCCAGTTAAATGCTCTTGCCCTATGTATTCATCTATTTTAATAGGGCGAAGTTGTTCTGCTAAGGGCTTTACAGTATTTACCATTTAAAATTTTTTTATTATTACAAATTTAGTTATTTATGCAAATTAAAATTTTTTAAATTTATTTATTGTTTTTAAGGTTAATTTAGTACATGAAAAATTAAAGAATTATGGACAACACTTTAATTATATTGATTAGTTTTTTAGTGATTATTAATGTTATCTTTTTAATATCGTTAAAGAAACTCTTTAAGACTTCGAATAATAACGATATTAATAAAAATATAGATTTATTAAATGCTTTAATTAAAGATGAGTTTCAACGTAATAGAGAAGAAAATCGCTCTTCATTTCAAAGTAATCGGCAAGAAATAAATGATTCTTTTAAAATGCTAAGTGATACATTATTTAAAACTGTGGAAAATTTTTCGTTATCTCAAAAAAATCAACTTGATATTTTTGCTAATCAACTCAATGAATTGATAAAAACTGTCGATGAAAAAATGAAAGATATTCGTGACCAGCTTTTAAAATCCACAAAAGATAGTAGGGAAGAACTAAATAATTCTTTAAAGTCGTTTGAAGATAAATTTACACAAAATGTTAAAGATTTCAATGATTTACAAAGACAAAAATTCGAAGATTTGTTATTACGACAAGAGCAGATAAAAAAAGAAATAGAATATAAGTTGAAAGATATAAGAGATACTATAGAAAATAAACTATTATTAATCCAAGAAGATAATAGCAAAAAACTAGAAGAAATGCGTAAAGTAGTTGATGAAAAATTACAGGAAACTGTTGAAAGGAGATTTAATGAATCATTTAAATTAGTTAGTGATAGGTTAGAACAGGTATATAAAGGACTAGGAGAGATGCAAAATTTAGCTTCGGGAGTTAGTGATTTAAAGAAAGTGCTTACTAATGTTACGAAACGAGGACAATTAGGTGAAGTGCAACTTTGGAATATACTCGAACAAATACTTTCACCAGAGCAATATGTAAAGAATGTTTCAGTAAAAGAAGGCTCTGACGAAAGAGTTGAATTCGCAATTAAATTACCGGGCAAAAACAATGATGATAAACCTTTATTATTACCAATTGATTCAAAATTTCCAATAGAAGATTATCAACGTTTGATAGAAGCTTATGATAAATTACCTGATATTGATCCTAAAGAAATGGATAATATATTAAAAAAATTTGAGAATTCTGTTAAAAAAAATGCAATAACTATACAAGATAAATATATTAATCCTCCTGTTACTACTGATTTTGCTATAATGTTTGTTCCTACTGAAGGACTTTATGCAGAAATATTAAGACGTACTGGATTATTTGAAAGTATCCAAAGAGATTATAAAGTTACTGTGGTAGGGCCTGCTAATTTAGTAGCTTTTTTGAGTAGTTTACAAATGGGATTTAAAACGTTAGCAATAGAAAAACGCTCTAGTGAAGTTTGGGAATTACTTGGTGCAGTAAAAACAGAATTTAAATCATTTGGTGACATTCTTGAAAAAACTAAAAAGAAATTAACAGAAGCTACTAATGTTATTGATATAGCTGGCACGCGTTCTAGGGCTATTGAAAAAAAATTAAGAGCAGTTCAAGAATTACCTAAAGAAAAAGCGGTGGATATTCTTCCGGAAGCTATAAAAATAGAGCATGAGGATATTAAAAATGATAATGAAAAAAATGAACTTATTTAAAATTATTTTTAATATAATCCCATATTAATCATTACTAGGGTACAGTCATAAATTATTTCTATCCCGTTCCCTTCAGCAATGGTTTTTAATTCCTGATTATATGTGCCAGGGTTGAAAATTAATCTTTTAGGATTTAATTTTACTATATAATCATAATATTCAGGTTGATGCTTTGGTGATAAATACATAGTTATAGTATGCACATTATTTACTTCAAGTTTATTTTTAATTATTGATATGCCATTGATATTGCCGTCTTTTATGCCGATTGGATATACAATATATCCAGCTTCTATTAATTTAATAACTGCCATGTACGAATAACGTTTGGGATTAGGGCTAGCTCCTATAACTATAGTTATTTTTTTGTTAGTTTCCATATATATATTTTTATACAAATTTATTTATAAATCTTGTTTATTAAAAACAACCTGACAAAAAGTCAGCCGCCTATTTTTATAAAAAGAAAAAATGACTTAATTATATGGTTTTTTATTATCGGTTTAATAATTGTTAAGTTTTAAAATAAAAAAAATTATCATTATGAACTTTAACAATTTTACAATAAAGTCACAAGAAGCTATACTTAAAGCACAAGAAATAGCTTCTGTTATGCAACATCAAATTATTGAAAATGCCCACATTTTTAAAGGTATATTGGCTGTTGATGAGAATGTAATACCGTTTATATTGAAAAAATTAAATGTTAATCTTAATATATGTAATAAAATTATAGATAAGCAATTACAGTCTTTACCTAAAGTAGTAGGTGGAGATTTTTATTTTTCATCTTCAGCTAAGTTAGCATTGCAAAGGGCTACAGATTATTTAAAAGAATTTGGTGATGAATTCGTTTCCCTTGAGCATCTTTTATTAGGTATTTTTGCTTCTGGCGATGCTGTGTCTCAAATGCTTAAAGACCAAGGAGTTACAGAAAAAGATATAAAGGCTGCAATCAAAGAACTGCGTAAAGGCTATTCTGTAAAAAGTCAAACTGCTGAAGATACTTATAATGCACTTAATAAATATGCGAGAAATTTAAATGAACTTGCACGTCAAGGTAGACTTGATCCAGTTATAGGACGTGAAGAAGAAATTAGAAGAGTTTTGCAAATATTATCACGACGTATAAAAAATAATCCGATTTTAATTGGTGAACCAGGAGTAGGTAAAACAGCTATTGCGGAAGGACTTGCACACAGAATTGTTAGTGGTGATGTTCCTGAAAATTTAAAAAATAAACAATTGTTCTCGTTAGATATGGGAGCTTTAATAGCTGGTGCCAAATATAAAGGGGAATTTGAAGAACGTCTTAAAAGTGTTATTAGAGAAGTTGTATCTTCAGAGGGAGAAATTATTCTTTTTATTGACGAAATACATACTCTAGTGGGGGCAGGAGGAGGCGAAGGAGCTATGGATGCAGCTAATATTTTAAAACCTGCTCTTGCAAAAGGTGAACTAAGAGCTATAGGAGCAACTACTCTTAAGGAATATCAAAAATATTTTGAAAAGGATAAAGCTCTAGAAAGACGTTTTCAAATAGTACTTGTTGATGAACCAGATGTGCCTTCGTCCGTTAGTATACTTAGAGGACTAAAAGAAAAATATGAAACACATCATCATGTAAGAATTAAAGATGAAGCTATTATTGCAGCTGTCGAACTTTCTCATCGTTATATTACAGATAGATTTTTACCTGATAAAGCTATTGATTTGATAGATGAAGCAGCAGCAAGATTGCGTTTGGAAATTAATAGTGTACCTGAAGAATTAGATGAAATTGAAAGAAAAATAAGACAACTAGAAATAGAACGAGAAGCTATTAAACGTGAAAATGATGAAGAAAAATTACAAGGACTTAATCAAGAAATAGCTAACCTTACTGAAAATAGAAATGAAATAAAAGCTAAATGGCAGAGTGAAAAAGAAATTGTTGAAAAAATACAACAAAGAAAAAATGATATAGAAAATTATAAATTCCAAGCCGAACAAGCTGAACGTGCAGGTGATTATGGTTTGGTAGCAGAATTACGTTATGGTAAAATTAAAGAAGCTGAAAAGGATGTAGAAGAACTAAAAAAACAACTTTCTGTTTTACAAAAAGATTCAGCTTTAGTTAATGAAGAAGTAACGGCAGAAGATATAGCTGCTATTGTTAGTCGTTGGACAGGTATCCCTGTAAGCAAAATGCTACAAGGAGAAAGAGAAAAATTGTTAAACCTTGAAAATGAATTACATAAAAGGGTAGTAGGCCAAGATGAAGCTATTGCAGCTTTGTCAAACGCTATTAGAAGAAGTAGAGCAGGCTTATCTGACCCTAAAAGACCAATAGGCTCATTTATCTTTTTAGGTACCACTGGTGTAGGTAAAACTGAACTTGCAAAGGCTTTAGCTGAATTTTTATTTAACGATGAAACAGCTATGGTAAGAATAGATATGTCAGAATATCAAGAAAGACATACTGTTTCGAGATTAATAGGTGCTCCTCCAGGTTATGTTGGTTATGAAGAGTCAGGACAACTTACAGAAGTTGTACGTCGTAAACCTTATTCGGTAGTTTTACTTGATGAAATTGAAAAAGCACACCCTGATGTTTTTAATGTATTACTTCAAGTGTTAGATGAAGGAAGACTTACTGATAATAAAGGCAGAACAGCAGATTTTAGAAATACTATTATTATAATGACTTCTAACATAGGCTCACATATTATCCAAGAAAACTACGAAAATATAAAAGGTGATTATGCTGAAATGCTTATGAGAACCAGAAGTCAAGTTTTTGAACTTTTAAAGAAAACAATTAGACCAGAGTTCCTTAATAGAATCGATGAAATAATTATGTTTAAACCATTGAATCGTGATGAAATAAAACAAATAGTTAATATACAGCTTGATAAAGTACGTGAAAAATTAGCTAATAATAACATTGAATTAAAAGCTACTGACGAAGCTATTGAATGGTTAGTTACACTTGGTTATGATCCACAATATGGAGCAAGACCTTTAAAGAGAGTTATTCAACAAAAAGTACTTAATGAACTTTCTAAAATGATATTGTCGGGGCAAATAAAAGAAAATAGTTCAATATTACTAGATGTAGATAAAACAGATTTTGTATTTAAAAATTGTTAACTATTGATTTTAAAGAAAATGTATATATTTTATTATTAATAGCTAAAAAAAGTACAATTATTAATAATTCGCTAAAATGTTGATTTAAATATTAATGATAAGTATTACTATTAATCTAATGATAAAAATGCTTCGCCTAAGTTTTCTATTATATCACTTGCAATAAGTGATATTTCACCTTTCTTTTTAGCTGCTATATCTCCCGATTTACCATGTACCCATACACCTATTAAACAAGTTTCTAAAGAAGTATAGCCTTGAGCTAGTAGACCTAGTAAAATACCTGTTAACACATCACCGCTACCTGCTGTAGCCATTCCAGGATTGCCTGTTGAATTAAAAAATATTTTACCATCAGGGCAACTTATAGAAGTGTAAGCCCCTTTTAACACAATGTAAACATTATATTTATATGAAAAATTTATTTGTTTATCAATTTTTTCTTTATCATCTCTATATGTACCAGCTATTCTAGTAAATTCTTTAGGATGTGGAGTAAGAATAGAATGTTTTGGTATAAAAGAAAGCCATGTAGTATTTGATGATAAAATATTAATAGCATCTGCATCTATAATTATAGGCTTTTGATAATTTTGTATAAGAAACTTAAAAGCCGTTGCTGTTTCTTCCGATTGGCCTATGCCTGGCCCTATACCTATAGCACTATAATTTGTTTTGAAATTAAAAGGAGTAATGTATTTTAAATTTTCATCTTCATCTATCATAGCCTCGGGAATACTAGTTTGTATTATTTCATACCCACACTTAGGTGCCCTTATAGTTAGCATGCCTGCTCCCGATTTTAAACAAGCTTTTGCTGCTAATACAGCTGCTCCTATTTTACCATGACTTCCACTTATAAGAAGAGCGTGCCCATAATTACCTTTATGTGAAAAACGATGTCGTGGTTTAATAAGTGATTTAATGTCTTCTTTTTCTATGTAATAATAATTTGAAGGCAAGGAATCAATATAATCTTTGTGTAAACCTATGTCAATAACATACCATTCGCCTAAATATTCATAATTCTCTGGCATAAAAAAAGCTAATTTTGGGCAATGAAAGGTTAAAGTTAAATTAGCTTTAATTATAACGTCTGATACATAACTTTCTTCGCAATTAGCTATTAAACCTGAAGGCATATCAATAGAAATAACATAATTATTACTATTGTTTATTTTAGTAATAATTTCGGCTGCTACTCCTTTAATTTTCTTAGAAAGTCCGCTACCAAATAAAGCATCAATGATGATGGTATTATCATCATATTTAGGAAAATCATCTTCGACATTACTAATTATTGAAATGTTGACTTTACCTTGCTTATTTAATCTCTCGTAATTTAAATTAAAAGAATCTGAATATTTTGGTGCGTCAACGCATACGACAGCTACTTTGTAGTTTTCTCCTGCTAATTTGCGTGCTATAACTAATCCGTCACCTCCGTTATTACCAGGGCCACAACATATTAAAAAAGAAAAATTTTGATTCCATTTTTTCATTATAAATTCAGCGCATTTACCAGCAGCTCTTTCCATAAGAGCTTCATCTGATATTGGTTCGTTTAAGATGGTATATTGGTCGGCTTCCCTAATTTG
>DAOTOD010000023.1:0-8938 GCA_035451165.1 Bacteroidales bacterium | reverse complement strand
TTTCGGCAATAGCACTACCTAATCCACCATTTACTTGATGTTCTTCAACGGTTAATATTGCTTTACATTCTTTAGCTGCTTTATAAATAGTTTTAGTATCAATTGGTTTTATTGTATGCATGTTAATTACCCTTGTTGATATTTTTTGTTTTTCTAAAGTATTAGAAGCTTGTATAGCAGGCCATACTGTATGGCCTGTTGCAAAGATAGCAATATCATTACCATTTTTCATAATTTGTGCTTTACCTATTATAAACTTTTGGTTATTATCAGTAAAATCTGGTACAGGAGCTCTACCAAATCTAATATATACTGGACCTTTAATTTCTTCAATAGCTTTTATAACTGATATTTTGGTTTGAGTAGAATCACAGGGGGATAAGACAGTCATATTAGGTATTACTCTCATTACTGCTATATCTTCGAGGGCTTGATGTGTTGCGCCATCTGGGCCGACTGAAATTCCAGCATGTGCGCCTCCTATTATTACGTGTAAGTTATTGTAGCATAAGGATACTCTTATTTGGTCAGTAGTTCTTAAAGCAGCGAATACTCCATAAGTTGCAAAGACAGGTATTTTGCCTGCTAAGGCTAGTCCTGCAGCGACGCCTATACAGTTTTGTTCGGCTATTCCTAAAGAAAAAAAGCGATTTGGGAATTTTTGAGCGAATAAATTCATTCCTACTGATGCTGTAATGTCGGCGCCTAATCCTACTACGTTGTTATTTTTTATAGCTGACAAAAGTACACCTTCTCCGAACCCTTGTTTTGTTGGTATGTAATCTTTTAGAATATATTTCATTGTTTAATTATTATTATATTCAAGTTCTATTAAAAATTTTTTTAATTCTTCTTTAGAAGGAGCTTTACCGTGCCATGTATGATCATTTTCGATACTTTTAACTCCTTTACCCATAATAGTTTTTGCAATTATTATAGAAGGTCCTTTTATGTATTTTTTAGCTTTTTGAAGAGCTGTTATAATATCTATATAATCATGTCCATTACATTGGATAACATTCCAGTTAAAAGCTTTCCATTTATTAGCTAATGGTTCAATTTCCATTACTTGAGAAGTTTTACCGTCAATTTGTAAACCATTTCTATCTATAATAGCTGTGAGATTATTTAATTTATAGTGAGCTGCACTCATAGCTGCTTCCCATATTGAGCCTTCTTGCTGTTCGCCGTCGCCCATTATACAGTATGTTTGCCATTTTTGTTTATCTATTTTTGCAGCTAAAGCTAATCCCACAGCTATAGATAATCCTTGTCCTAAAGATCCTGACGAAGTTTCAATACCGGGTAAGCCATAATTTTTGGCAGGGTGACCTTGTAATCTTGAACCTAATTTTCTTAATGTTTTTAGTTCAGATATTTTAAAATAACCAGCCATAGCCAAAGTTGCATATAAAACTGGTGCCACATGACCTATAGAAAGTATTAATCTATCTCTTTTTTCCCAGGTAGGGTTTTTAGGATTGTGGTTTAATATTTCAAAGTATAATGTAGTAAAAATATCAGCTAACCCAAGTGAGCCACCTGTATGCCCTGAACCTGCTTCGGCTAGCATTTTTAGTATTTCTTTTCTTATATTTTTTGCAATATTTTTTAATTCTTCTATAGGCAGCTTTGTAAAGGCTTTCATTTTTTATTAATTGATTTTAAAATTACTGCTTGAAATTAATAAACATTTTGTAAATATTATAATTTTTTCTTTTATCTTTATGATTTAAAAACCAGTCATAAGTTTTTATAAAAAAATAGTTTCCTTTTTTAATATGAAAAAGTATTTATTTTTATTAAAATTTTTATTATTATCAGTATTAGCTAATTCACAATCTCCTCGAGCATATTTATCTTATGCTACTTTTTATTCTCCGGTAGATGGTCCTTATATTGAAACTTATTTAGCAGTTGATGGTAAGACAGTAAAATGGGTAAAAAATATTAATAATAAATATAAAGCTACATTACAAATATTAACTTTATTTAAAAAAGATAGTATGATTCTTAATTATAAGAAGTATAATTTAACTTCTCCTGAAATTGACGATACTACTAATATTAACTTTAATTTTATAGATCAACAGAGATTTGCTATTAGTGATGGTATTTATGATTTTGAAATGTCACTTTATGACACAAATGTTGAAAATCCTAAAAAAATTAAATATTCTACGGAGCTTGAAATAATTAAATATGATGTTGATGTACATGTTTCGGATATAGAACTTGTTGAATCTTATTCAAAAGCTATAGGAGAAGATAATATAATTAATAAAAGTGGTTATTCTATAATACCTTATATATATTCTTATTATCCTCAGGAAGTAAGTAAAATTAAATATTATTGTGAAATTTATAATACATTAGATATTTTTGGTAAAGATTATAAGTATTTGATAATCACTTATTTAAAATCATTTGAATCTAATTTGATTTTAAATGATTTTTATAGTGTACGTAAAGAAACTTCTTCAAAGGTAAATGTAGTTTTATCGGAGATGGATATATCTTTTTTGCCTACAGGTAACTATTATTTAGTTATAGAAGTCAGAGACCAAAATAATAATGTAAGGGCATATAATGAAGTTTTTTTTCAGAGAGATAATCCTTTAGTTTTTTATTCTTTATCGCCAAATTCTTTATCTAATATTAATATTTCCGGAACTTTTGTAGAAAACATTATTAATATTGATGATTTAAAGGAATATATAAAGAGTTTATCTCCTATATCATCAGAAAGTGAAAAGCGATACGCTGAAAATATTTTAAAGGATAATAATTTATTAGATATGCAAAGGTATTTTCTTAACTTTTGGCTTACAAGGAATAATACTAATCCTGCTGCTGAATGGAATAATTATAAAAATATGGTTATTGCAGTTAATAAAGAATTTGGTACTAGAATAAAAAAAGGTTATGAAACAGATAGAGGGAGAATATATTTAAAATATGGGCCTCCAAATTCTAGACAAGCAGTAACTCATGAACCTAATGCTTATCCTTATGAAATTTGGCATTATTATAGTCTAAATAATAAACAACGTAATAAGAAGTTTGTTTTTTATAATACTGATTTGGTTAGTGGAGATTATGAGTTATTACATTCTGATGCTATTGGAGAAATTAATGATCCATTATGGCAGAGAAAGATTAATAGAGATAATACATTGTATAATTTCGATGAAACGCAATTTAATTCTCATTGGGGAAGTAAAATAAAAGATTATTACGATAATCCACGATAAATTCTGTAATTTTTTTAATATTTGTGTATTTATTAAAATACTTGTAGGTTTGTAGATAACTTTTATTAAAAAAAGTTATATAATTTTTTATATAATATATTTTTATGCGTGTTGCTGTTGTTATTCTTAATTGGAATGGAAGACGTTTTCTCGAAAAATTCTTACCTGTGGTTATTGAAATGAGTTCTGATGACGCTGAAGTTATTGTGGCGGACAATGCATCAACAGATGATTCTATATTTTTTTTACAACAAAATTTCCCTGATATAAAAGTTATAGCTAATAATGAAAATGGAGGCTTTTCTAAGGGCTATAATGATGTTTTAGAACAAATTGATGCTGATATTTTTGTTTTATTAAATTCTGATATTCAAGTAACAAAAAATTGGATTAAACCTGTTGTTGAATTGATGAAGAAAGATCCTAATATTGCAGCTTGTCAACCTAAAATTAAATCATATATTAATCCTGATTATTTTGAATATGCTGGAGCTGCAGGAGGATTTATCGATAAATTTGGTTATCCTTTTTGTAGGGGGCGAATTTTTCAATTTATCGAAAAAGATATAGGTCAATATGATGATGTTTGCGAAATTTTTTGGGCTACAGGAGCTTGTATGTTTGTTAGAGCTGATATATATAAGAAATTTGGTGGTTTAGATGAAGATTTTTTTGCTCATATGGAAGAAATAGATTTTTGTTGGCGTATAAAAAATGCTGGGTATAAAGTAATGTATTGTCCCCATTCTGTTATATATCACATAGGAGGTGGAACCTTACCTAAAAATTCATGGAAAAAAACATATCTAAATTTCAGAAATAATCTTTCACTTCTGTATAAAAACTTACCAATTAAAGATTTATATTTTGTTATGTTAGTTCGTATGTTTCTTGATTTTGTTGCTAGTTTAAAATTCTTAATTAATGGAGATGTTAGAGATGCTTTTGCTGTGATAAAAGCATATGCTCATTTTTATAAATGGTTACCTAAATTTTATCGTAAAAGAAAATGTTGTATTCATAAAGAAGTAAGTAAGATTTATAAAGGTAGTATTGTCAAAGATTTTTACATACTTAATAAGAAAAAATTTACAGATTTAAATTTAAATAAAATTTCCTAAGCTTTTTTATAATCATTACGGCCTATAAATAAAAAAAACGACACATTGTCATACTGTGTTTAATTTTATATGACTAATTGTCATATAAATATTTTTTATTTAAAATTATAATTACTTGATTATAAGTATATTAAGTAATATGTTTTTTATTATATGTTTTATGGCATTGAGTTTGAAAATATGTATTCACGAAAAAATAATAAAAAAAATACAAAAGAAAGGAGGGTTTAATTATGTTACCAATATTAAGAACATCAGTTCCATCATTAGTTGACCAATTTTTTGGTCATGATTTAATGTCAGATCTTTTTGATGATCGCATAACAGGCATTACTACTCCGGCAGTTAATATTTATGAAAGTAAAGAAGACTACCGTATTGAAGTTGCCGCTCCAGGTCTTACAAAAGATGATTTTGAAATAGAGCTTGACAATAAATTACTTACTATCTCATGTGAAAAAGAACAAAAAGACGATAAAAAAGATTCAGACAACAAGATAGTACGTAGGGAATTTTCATACAGTTGTTTTAAAAGAACTTTTGTATTGCCAAGCTCTGCTGACAGTGACAAAATAGAAGCTTCTCATAAAGATGGAATATTGATTATTAATATTCCTAAAAAAGAAGAAGCTAAATTAAAACCCACAAGAAAAATAAAAATTAGTTAAAAGTGTGGGTTTTAATGAAAAAAGAGGCTGTCTCAAAAGGGCAGCCTCTTTTTATTTTTTGTAATTTTTATGTAATTGAAAATTTTAATTTAAATTTGAAAACAAAATATGTAAAATAAAAAATTATGAATAAAATATTTTTCTTAATAGCATTTTGTTTATTACACTTTTTAACCTATTCACAAGAAGTTAATTACAACAATACAAATCGGGATAAAGGGATTTTTATTGAGCAAAAGCCTGGTTATTATCAAAATTCAATTTTAAAAGATATTCGAAATGTAGCAGAAAAAAAGGAGCCTCCTAAAGTAAATAAACGTTTTAAACTTAATGTTGAATCGCGTGAATTCCCAAATAAAAAATCATTATATAAATCATATTGGCATAATGCTCCAGTATCTCAAGGTAATACAGGCACATGCTGGTGTTATTCTACAACTTCTTTTTTTGAATCTGAAATATACAGGCAAACGGGGCAAAAAGTAAAACTTTCAGAAATGTATACTGTATATTGGGAATATGTTGCTAAGGCTAGACGTTTTGTGAGAGAAAGAGGTAATTCCTTATTTGATGAAGGTTCAGAAGCTAATGCTGTTGTTAGAATATGGAAAGAACACGGAATAGTTCCGTATGAAGCTTATACAGGACTAAAAGAAGGGCAATTACATCATAATCATGAGCCTATGGTGAAAGAAATGAAAACTTATCTTAAATATGTTAAGGAAGCTAATTTATGGGATGAAGAGCAAGTAGTTTCTACTATTAAGTCTATTTTGAATTATTATATAGGTGAACCTCCATCAAAAGTTAAAATAGATAATAAACTTATTACTCCACAAGAATATCTAAAAAATATTCTTAAACTTAATATGGACGATTATATTGATGTAATGTCTTTAATGCAGCAGCCGTATTGGGAGAAAGTTATTTATGATGTACCTGATAACTGGTGGAAAAACACTGATTATTATAATGTGCCTTTAAATGTTTTTATGCAAATAATAAAAAATTCAATACGTAAAGGTTATACTTTAGCTATAGGAGGGGATGTTTCAGAAGCTGGTTTTGAAACATCTTTACAAATAGCTATTATACCTACTTTTGATATCCCTACTGAATATATTGATGATGATGCAAGGCAATTTAGATTTTCAAATAATACAACAACTGATGATCATGGGATGCATTTAGTTGGATATACTGAAATAAATGGGGTAGATTGGTATTTAATTAAAGATTCTAGTTCAGGCAGCCGTAATAATGATGAAAATGCTCCTGAATTTGGTTATTATTTTTTTAGAGAAGATTATGTGAAATTAAAAATGATGACTATTCTTGTTCATAAAGATATGGTGCAGGATATAATTAAACAACATAAGTAAAAATTAAAGATATTAAAAAAGATTAAAAAATATTAATGATTTAACTTTTTGATATTATTAAGTATTTTAATAATTTCTATTGCATTTTGATATACAATTACTACATTTTGTTGTATATTTTTTATTATGTATGCTTTTTTTAATCTTTTTATATGATTTGATTGCAGCAGCAATTGTGGCAATAAATATTATTATGTAAGTTATTATTTCCTGAGACATATCTAAAATTTATGTTAGAAAGCTTATAACTATTTTATATGTTACAAATGATAATATTAATAAAAATATGATTATCCAAAAAATTGCTGGTATTTTAGTAATTTCTTGTATATTTTTTACATCTCCTGTTGTTTGTTTTAAATTTTTTAATGATAATATTAATAATTGAAATACACTTATTATGCTTTCTATTAAGATGATACCGGCAATTATATATAATACAATACTTATAGCTAAAATATTTTTAAAATATAATATTATTCCTATAATTATTCCAAAAGATATGAGCCAAAAAATACCATATATATTACGTACAAAAAAAGTTAGATTAAGAATGATAATTATTAAAAAAGATAATAATCCATACCAGTAAAAACCTTTTAAAGCAGTGTAATATAATCCCCAACTTATTATAATTGAAAAAGGATAAGCTACAAATGAAATTATAAATTTTTTCCAATTACTTGAATATTTAGTTAATGTTGTGCCACTAGTATTGCTAAATAATTCTATTTGAATAACTTCTGCATTTATAATTAGAGCAGTAGTAGCGTGCATGCTTTCGTGGATTAAAGTATAAATAACTTTAAAATATTTACCAATATAAGGCACTTGAGTCAATAATATGGCAGCAGTTATAGAAAATAGAAACTGATATGTAGGTGTTAATTCTTCCATAATATTTTAATATTAAGTTATAACTGTACTGATTTGATATACAGTAAAAGAAATAATCCATGCAAGTAATGTAGTATAAATTATTGTAAATATTCCCCATTTCCAACTACCTGTTTCTTTTGAAATAGTTATTATTGTAGCTATACAAGGAAAATAAATTAACACAAATAACATGTATGAGAAGGCCACTAGTTTAGAATAAACGAACTGTCCTTGTTGATTTTTTTCTAACTTAAGCTGTTTCGGTAAAGAATAGTTGTATGTTTCATCATTTAATTGATATAAAATATTCATAGTACTAACTATTATCTCTTTTGCTGGTATTCCTGCTATTATACTAACTGACATTTTCCAGTCAAAACCTAATGGTTTCATAATAGGTTCAATAAATTTACCCAATTTGCCTATATAAGATTCAGATAGTTTATCAGCCTTTGATTTTTTTTCTATTTGTATTATTTTTTGTTTAGTGTTAATAATAATATTTTCAATGTTTTGGAGTTTTTTTGTGTTTGTAATTTCTTTTTGGCTTTTATGTATAAGTTCTGATATTTTTATTTTACTTTCATTTTCAATATGATAATTTTTTGGGAAATATCCTAATGCCCATATAATTATAGAAGCTATAAGTATTACACTACCTATTTTGTTAAGATATTGAGATGCTTTATGCCACATATATTTTAGTAGGCTGCGCATAATAGGCATTCTATATGGTGGCAGCTCCATAACAAAAGGTGTTTCTTCACCTTTAAAAAAGGTCTTTTTAAAGATTATTGCTACTACAAATGCTAATAATATGCCTATAACATACATAAAAAAAACTATATGTCCTGCTATATTAGGGAAAAATGCGCCTGCGATAAGTAAATATAAAGGTAATCGGGCAGTGCATGACATTAAAGGGTTAATTAATATGGTCAATAGTCTGTCGTTTTTGCTTTCAATTGTTCGAGTTGACATTATAGCAGGTACATTACAGCCAAAGCCCATTATTAATGGGATAAAAGATTTGCCATGCAGCCCTATACGATGCATAATTCTATCCATTATAAATGTAGCTCTTGCCATATAACCTGTTTGCTCCATTAAAGCTATAAAAAAGAATAGAATAAGAATATTTGGTAAAAACTTAATTACACCTCCTACACCTGATATTATTCCATTTATTAATAAATCCTTTAATATTCCTTCATTCATTATTTGATTTAGATATAATTGCAAATAATTAATTAATTTTTCTATCCACAGTGTAGGATAAGCTCCTATTGAAAAAGTTGTTTGAAACATAAGCCACATAAAGAATATAAATATAGGTATGCCAAATAGCTTATGAGTTAAAAAAGTATCAATTACTTCTGTTTCTGTTCGTTGTCGGGGATGCCTATTATAAACATATGTTTCTTTTAAGGCTCCTGATATAAAACCATATTTTGCATCTATTATTAACGTTTCTGAGTCTTCTAAAAATTCTTTTTCTAGTTTTTTGATTTCTTTTTCAGCAACTTCAATAATTTGTTTATGATTAGCTAAACGTGATACAATAAATTTAATTCCTTTATCTTTTTCTAATAATTTTATTGCATAATATCTTGAAGATATTTTATCGGTTATAT
>DAOTOD010000022.1:0-8970 GCA_035451165.1 Bacteroidales bacterium | reverse complement strand
ATATTCATAATAACAATTTTAATTGACTAAAAATACAATCGCGATATAAACATAATAAAATTTACAAACAAATATTTAATTATTTTGCAAAATAAAATAACATTTGTATTATTGTTTTAATGATAATTTTTAGTAGAAATGAAAACTTCAATGTATTTTTGTATTTTATATTTATTTATAAGCACTTTTTCATACTCACAAATTAATTATTTAAAAGCCAAATTAGATACAAAAAGTGGGTTATTTGGCTACGTAGATACATTAAACAACCAAATAATCCCTCCTGTTTATCAATTAGCACTTGAATTTTCTGAAAATATTGCAGGAGTTAAACAAAATAATTTATGGGGTTTTATTGATACTACAGGTCGTTTTTTAGTAAAACCTCAGTATAATATGATAACATCTTTTTCAGAAGGATTAGCTGCTGTAAATAAAAATAAAAAGTGGCAATATATTAATAAGTTAGGAGAAATTGTGATTAAAGGCAAATTCAAAAATGCAAGTATGTTTTCAGAAGGGCTTGCTGTTATAAAAAAAGGAAATAAATATGGATATATTGATAAATCAGGCAAAGTTAATATTAAATTTAATTATGAACTTGCTGACCCTTTTCAAAATTCTCGAGCTGTTGTAATGGTAAATGGGCGATATGCATATATAAATAAGAGTGGCCAAATAATAGCTAAAAATTTTGATTTTGCTAGTTCTTTTTACGAAGGGATTGCTATTGTAGGAATCAAAGGTTTATATGGTTTTATTGATACAAATGGAAATATTATTGTGCCTATTAAATATGAAGCCGTGTCACACTTTAATGAAGGACTAGCTAAAGTATATTCAAATGACTTTTGGGGGTATGTTGATAAAAATGGCGCAGAAGTTATAAGTCTTAAATATACTGATGCTGATAATTTCAAAAATGGATTTGCTAAAGTTCAAAAATTTGGTAAATATGGGTTTATTAATAAAAATGGCAATATTGTAATACCATATGAATATGACCATATTATTTATGGTTCCCCAGCTGATGATGTTATTATAGTATCGAAAGATGGGCACTATGGAATGCTATCAAATAAAGGATCATATATAATACCATGTAAATATAGTTTTATATCTTCTTTTTCCGAAGAGTTAGCAATTATAAAATCAAATACTGGTAAATATGGATATATTGACAAAACAGGCAAAATAATAATTGATTTTATGTATGATGATGCTAATGATTTTATAAATGGTACAGCAAAAGTTACAAAAGACAATAATATCTTTTTTATTAATAAAAAAGGTGAATGTATATCAAACTGTCATAACTAACTAAAAATCAATTAATTAAAAAGCTTAAATCAGAACCTGGTACAAATTCTTGAGGGGTTTTAGCATATTCAAAAAGACGCATATTACGATAACCTTCTAAATACATTTTATTATTGTCTATTTTTAGTAGACTACTTTCTCTTAAACCTACTACTTTTACGTTTTTATTTAATTCAAGAAATTCTAATATTCTTTGTTCCCTAGTCTCACCACCATGTCCTTCAGGATTAAAATCTATATAATGTGGATTTATTTGAAAAGGCACTAAATTTAAGCAATCAAATGAAGCAGGTTGTGTTATAGGCATATCATTAGTAGTTTTCATAGTAGGACATGCAACATTTGCACCAGCACTCCAGCCAATAAATGGTACCCCCCGAAGTACTTTTTCACGAATAATTTTCATAAGGTTTTCTTTATGTAATAATTTCACTAAGTTAAATGTATTACCACCTCCTATAATAATTAATTTTGCTTCATAAACAGCTTCAATAGGATTTTTTTCTTTATGTACAGAGCTAATATTACACTTAAAATCAGAAAATACTGTTTTAACTTTTTCTGCATAATCATCCCAAGAAACAGTAACCCCTGCATAAGGTATAAACAAAGCTTCTGGATACTGTTCATTCAAGAACGAATTAATAAATGGGCGGGGCCATTCTAAGTACTTTTCATTATAATTAGTTGAATTACTTATAAGCAATAATTTCATTTTTATAATTAATTTATAAAAATAATTTTAAACAATATTAATACAATTTTACTTAAAAGAAAATAAAACTATTCATATTATGCCAGCTAAGTTTATAATAACGCCTAAAGACTCTATAATACTTATCGTTATTTGTATATTTAAGTAATAAAACTTTAATTTTTTTCTTATTATTTTCTTTGTCATAAATGCTCATTTTTATGCCAAGTTGTTTTTGTAATTTTTTAGTTTTTTTCACATCATATTGCTTGTTTTTAAGAATATTAAGAGCTGATAAAGCATCATTATACATTTCTTTTTCAGTAAAATAATTAATACAATACATTAAAAAATCAGGATTATCGTACAGCAGCATAAAATCTGAAAAGTTTATATGTACTAATCCCATATTATATACTCTATAATCCTTATAATAATTAGAAGCAGTAGCATAATTTATAACTGCTTCAGGGTAATTGCCTATATAATAAGCCTTTTCAGCAGTAGCAATAAGATTTTGATAAGTTATAGCGGGCAAATATTCAGATTTTTTTTCGGAAGCTTCTAAAACCGAAATATTACATTGAAAAAAATCAATAGCAACATTAATTGCTAAATCGAGGTAATTACCAGCGACAACAAAATCACTTGCAGTAATACTTTTAATGGCTTGAGCATAATATTTATTATAAAGATCCTGCGCATTTTGGCATTTTCGTTCATATATTTTCTTATTAAGTTTATCTATTTCCTTATTAATATCACTATCATTCACAAGATTATAATTATATTGCATTATATAAGCTGTTTTATAAAATTTCTCAGCTTCAGAGAGGTCGTTACCCCATGCTTTAATTTGAGCATTAAGTAAGTTTTCAATTATAACAGGTTTAGCAGACAAAGCAAGTAAGGTATCCAATAAATTATCTCGTTTAAACTTCCATATTTTTCCCATTTCTTTAGCATTCACAAAAACATTAAGTGCTTCTTCATATTGCCCATAACCCAGTAAACGTTTTCCTTCCCCAATAAGATTTTCATATTTTCTTTTTTTTATAGTAAGCATTATAGTATCCGTTCCTAAGGTGTTAATTATAACATCTTTATTTAATTGTTGATATTCAATTGCTTTATTTACTATATTTTCAGCATTATCTATATTACCTTTTTTTAATTCTGATGTAGCATTAAAAATCATTCCTTTATAAATTCCTTGTTTAGCAATCATTATTCCTTCCGAAAGTTTATTTTCATTATTAACTAAAGACAAAGACATAGTAAGTTCTTGAGCTAAATTAAATTGTTCCATTGCCTTTTCATAATTCTTCACATTTAAATAATTCAGTCCTTTTCGAGTATAAGCATCAATAATATTATTTAAAATAATATCATCTTCATCATTTTTAATTTCATTCAAATTATTATGTTTATATTCTTTAGCCATTTTAACATATGAGCTTGCCATTTCAAGTCTTTCGTTATTTAATGCTTTACGAGCTATTTTCAAATATGATAAATATATTCCTGTTTTAGCTCTTGTTAAACCTGTAGTCAAATTTTCAGTGTTACAGTCAAATAGTTGTAAAGAAAGGCAAAATTTTATAGCTTGTTCAAAAACACTAACAGCTGCATTAAAATCTTCTTTTATAAGAAGTTCATTCCCTTGATTATTAAAAGCTGCTAATAATAAAGATATAGTAGAATGTATCTCTTCTTTATCTTCAGGTGTGGGGTTCATCACATTCAAAATCTTACTTATACTATCAGCAGCGGCAAATAAATTTCCTTTTCTTATATTTATTTTAGCTATTCCTATCTGGGCAGGGATATAAAATGGATTAAATTGTATAGCTTTAGCTAAATTATCTATAGCCATATTAAAATCACCTTCTTCAAAATATTTAATTCCTATACGAGTATAGTAAAAATCTAGCCCTGAGAATATTTCACTTATTTTATTTTTAATACTATCAAGTTTTTCAGAAAATGCTTTAAACAAAAAATTAAAATTTTGAGGATCATAATCATACAATGACAAATTATAATATAATTGTTTTTCAGAAATTACATTTTTTGTTTTTCCCAATTCTTGTAATGTCAAATTATAAAGAGGTATTTTATCAATATCATTAAGATTCATATTATCAAGTTGCATGATAGCATCCGAAACTGTTGCTATCACTTTATAGTAATCGTCTATTAAGCTTATTTTATTAATTAAATTTTCTAATACTTGTTCATCGTATATTAAATTCCTTGCTTCTACATTTAACACATAATTATCAACTTGAATAGTATCATTAAACAAATATGTATAATTTACTAGGCCCTTAGAGTTAAGACCATTTATTTCAATATGATTTAAGTAAATTGGTTTATCTATATTAAAAAGGTTAATTTTATAAACAATTTTGGTTGGTAATAATTGATTTGCTATACTAAACTGTTTATAAAAAGTATCACCAGCAATAGATATTTTTTTTATATTAAAGATAATTCCCTTTGTATTTACTTTAATATCTTCTTTAAAACAATAATTTAAATAAATAGAGTCAACATTTTTATTAATTATTGTTGCAAGTTTATTAATAAATGTAGTATTACTATCATTTGACTTATTTATGATAATATTTATATACTTATCATCGACTATATTTTGATTAAATACTTTCGAATATGAAAACAACAGCAATATTAGTGTAAAGGCAATATAATAACATTTTTTAAGCAATTCCTTATATTTATTTTAAGTTACAGCAAAAATAAGATTAGATTTTAAAATATAAAAAATATTTTAATCATAAAAACTTAGGTTACATTTAATTAAATAATTATATGAATTATAAACGCTTCAAAAATAATTGTTTTAAGATTGACTATGAAAAAGAAGTGTTATAATTTAAAGAAAATTAGAAAAAGTGTAATTGAAATATATGATAATAAAGATGGTAAGATTATAAAATTCGTTAAAGTTAAAGATTTACCTATTAAATTACGTAATTTCGTTTTAAAAACAAATATATTATCTTTTTTTTATCAAAATGGTGACATCATAGCTGAAGACAAAGAAGGAAACGAGTATAACATTTCTGATATTATTTAATTCAAATTATTTTAAGTAAATATACTTATGTTACTATATCTCTTTAATCTTATTAATGTTTTAGACGTTTCGTTTTACATGATTAAAACTATGGCATCATTGGTTTATCAAAACACATTGTTACAAGAACTTATTTGTATATTTGGAGTAATTGTAATAATAGGAATAGTTATTTCTCAAATATTTATAATTAACAAATTGCGTAATGAATTAATTCATATACGGACTATTATAGCATTAATTGCTGAAAAAAATGGGGTAATGATTCGTATTCAATGTCCCGAATGTGAAAATCAATTTTGGGAAGATGCTACAAACAAACAAACTGTATGTAACTACTGTAAAACTGAATTTAACATACAAGACTCAAACATTATAAAGAAATAACATACTAAATTTAATAACTAATAGAACATTAATTTTTGTTAAATTATTGTTTCTTTTGTTTTTACAACATTATAAAATACAAAAAACTTTTTCTTATTCAGGGCATTGAAAAATACTACAAAACATTAGTATTTTAGTATGTTTTTCGTTTTAATTTTAAAAATGACCCATCTTCACGTTGAAGTTTACAATCATTTTGTTTTAATTTAATAATCTTATAGCTATAAGTAGTATAGCTTTGATCATTTAGAAGATATAATTTTTCTTTTTTATGTAACCACCACCAATAATAAGATATAACTCCGCTCGTACGATAGTAAATTGCATAATTTTCATTATCTTTATTTTCTAAATTATAATACATTATTAAAGTGCCATTCAGTATTTGAGTACTATCTTCATATACTTCCCAAACACCTGACATTTTTTTCGTATTTAACAAATTTTCATCAAAATTAAAAAATTGTTTGCAGGAATAAGTAAACAAAGCTAATAACAATAAAAAAATTACTTTTTTCATTTTATTAATGTTTTGTAATCTATTATTAATGTTGATAATGTTTTTATTATGCCTTTTTATAATTTGGGTTTAGCAGTTGGATATGGGTTTGAATTATTATAATTATTAGTAGTAATTGTATATTCAATATTTTTAAAATTGCCCAAGCAAATACTTGTTTTTATTCCTACATTCGACATACTGCAATAATATTTTGTTAATGTTCCATGCATCATACTAGAAGGCAATAATTGCATCTGATAATATACGCTTAAATTGACAGCAGCTAATTTATAATAAGGCATGAGTCCAATAAAAAAAGTTAATGCTGTATATCTTCCCCCTGGGGATACTCCGTCACCATGCCAATATCGTGTGAATTTAGGAGAAGATTCCTCTCTTTTATATTCTCTTTGTAAGATAGATAATTTACCTAAATCAAGGCCTGTTCCAATATAAGCATATTTCAGAAACATTAAACCAAATGATAAAGTTAAATAATTTAATCTTTCTTTAAAGTCAATAATTCTATCATTGTTAGGATTATTATCAATATAAGTTTTTTCATATTCATATTCGTATGAATAGAAATTACGGTGATGTGTCCACGAAATTTCGCCAAAATATTTTTTATCGTTTGAATATATTTTTCCTCCCCCAATAGTAAATCCTTTAAACTGATTTTTATAGTTAAACGGTTTAATAACTCTATCTTGAAAATTATAATTTTCTAGTAAAGCTTCAAAATTACGTAAACCATAAGTATATTGCCCCTTATGAAGACCTCCCAAAACATACCAACCTTGAAAATAAATTTTTAAAATAGGTAAAAAAAACAAAAATGTATTAATAAAAATAATTTTATAAATCATACTTTAAACAATAAAAAACATTTTAAGATTATAAATTTATTTTTTTATATAACAAATTTACTTTGAAACAAATTTTAGTAATTTATTTGATACAAAAATAAAACATTTTTTAAATAAATTAATATAAATAAATCTTAATATCAATGGTATTGTAAAAAATTTAACTTATTTTTAGATAGTTATTTCAAGGCTTATAGGACAATGATCTGAATAAAAAACATTAGGATATATAGCAGCATTTTTCATTTTTTTCTCTAAGTGTTGAGCTACCATATTATAATCTATCCGCCAACCAAGATTACGAGCCCTTGCTCCTGCTCTAAAACTCCACCAAGTATAATTATGAGGTTCTTTATTAAAATATCTAAAAGAATCAATAAAGCCATCATTTATAAATTTGCTCATCCATTCTCTCTCTTCAGGTAAAAATCCTGAAGTATTAGCGTTTCTTATCGGGTCATGTATATCTATAGGCTTATGGCAAATATTAAAATCACCTGATATAATAAGATTAGATTTAGTTTTTCTAAGTTCACGAGTATATTCAAGAAAATCTTCTAACCACTGCATTTTAAAAGTTTGCCTCACTTCTCCCATTGTACCTGAAGGATGATAAACATTCAATATTGATAAATCGCCAATATCAACTCTTATAACTCGTCCTTCTACATCATATTTATCTATTCCCATCCCATAACAAACGTTATCAGGTTTAATTTTTGTCAGTATTCCAACTCCACTATATCCTTTTTTTTCAGCAGAAAACCAATAAGAAAAATATCCAGCTTCTGTAAACAAATGAGAAGGTATCTGATGTGGCTGTGCTTTTGTTTCTTGAATACAAATAACATTAGCATCAGATTGTTTTACCCATTCAAAAAAACCTTTTTGTAAAGCAGAACGTATACCATTAACATTATAAGAATAAATTTTCATAAATATTATTTTTTACAATTTAATTTTATCTCTTTTAAAACATCTTTAATATTAGTAAAAGCAATCATACATTTATGATCATTACATATGTAAATATTCTTTTTATCCAATGTTTTTTCTTTATCCAGCTCAATGTTAAAAAAATTATCATTAATCAAAAACTTAAATGGTAAATAATATTGGTTTATTTTATTTGCTTTATTAATAGCATTTTTATCTATAATTGTAATTATATAAAAATCTGCTATTAATTCAGTTAAAAGTATTCCCCAGTTAAAATACAGATAAGGATTATCGATCATATCATATATTATTGAATTAAGCATATTTATAGCTCTATTTTTCCATTGAGTTTTGTTAAATATCCTTGATAATAATAATAAAACTCTTGCTAGAGAAGAATTAGCTGAAGGTATAACATTATCATAATATTCTATCTTTCTAATTATAAGGAATGAATCGTCTTTATTGGAAGTATAATAAAAAAAATTAGTATTTTCATCATTAAAATGTTCAATCACATATTCAAGCCATTTTTCAGCTTCATAAAGATATATTCTATTAAAAGTCACCTCATATAATGATAAAAAAGCAGTTATTGTGTATGCATAATCATCTAAAAAACCTTCTATAGAGGGTTGCTTATCTATATAAACATGATATAAGCCCCCATCAGGCATTTTCATATTATTTAAAATAAATGTTGCATTATTAATGGCAATGTCAATATAATTTGTATTACCAGTAATATGAAAGGCCTTTACAAAAGCATTAAGCATAAGAGCGTTCCATGCCGTAATAGATTTTTTATCGACTGTAGGAGCTAATCGTTTATTTCGCTCAACAAGTAATTTCTTTTTACAATTAATTAGCAATTGATTAAAATCATCGTAATTGAGGAAATGACGTTTAGCAAATTGTTTTACTGTTTGAGTTGCAAACATGATAGATTCATTACATGGATTCTTAGCATCAATTCCATAAAATTTAGAAAATATGCCAACATCTTTATCAAGTATTTGATTTATTTGTTTATATGACCACATATAATATTTACCTTCAACTCCTTCACTATCAGCAGCTATAGCGGAGTAAAAATAGCCTTGTACATCGGTCATACTTTCAGATATAAAATTTAAAGTTTCGTTAATAACCTGTT
>DAOTOD010000021.1:1439-9240 GCA_035451165.1 Bacteroidales bacterium | reverse complement strand
GGTTCAAGTTCAGCAGCAATATTACAGTCAGAAATAGCACCTTTATAATTTTGTAATAACAATCTATAATCAGCTCTTTTAAGATAAGTATTTGCGTTATATGGGTTAATACTAATAGCTATGCTAAAGTCTGATTCAGCTTCAGTATACTTATTTTGTTTACCTCTAATAGAGCCTCTTTCAGTATAAGCTTCATAATTATTAGGATCTATTTTGAGTATATTATTATAACATTCGAGAGCTCTATCATAATGTCCTGAATCCACTTCCTGCTTAGCAATAAAAAACATTTCCTTAATATTTTGCGTCAAAGAAACGAAATATAAACTAAATGTAAAGAATATTGTAAGGCAAATCTTTGTCACAATCTATTCAAAATTATTGTACTATTATAATTTGTTGGTCAGTTAATAAAGGTAAGTTTTTAAATCTCAAAATTAATTGAGCTAAAGTTATAACATCTTTTTGACAATATTTAACAATACGAGATAAATTTTTTTCTTCCCAGTATACTCTTGCTACCTCAGTACCATTAATATCATCTTTAGGAGTAGGGATATTCAAGACAGCTGACAATAAATCTAAAGAAGTATAATTTTTATAATCACCGAACTTCCACAATTCCATAGTATCAATATGTGGGGTTTCCCATGGTCTAAGCCCTGACAAATTCAACAAAGCAGGTATTTTTATATTATTTATAATCATTCTCCTGCATAAATATGGGAAGTCAAATTCCTTACCATTATGAGCACATAATTTCTGGTCAGGTTTATTCAATCTATTTAATAATTGAGCAAACTCGAATAAAAGTGATTTTTCATCATCTCCAAAAAAAGACTTAACACGAAATTGCTCAGATGTAAAAAAACCTGTCGAAATACAAACAATTTTGCCAAATTCTGCATAAATACCAGCTCTATTATATAAAGTTTCAGGAGTATCTTCTTCTTTTTGCTTAATTCGCTCAGCCTTATGAACCCATAGTTTTTGAAATTTAGTTTCCATTTCTTTATATGTTCTTGCTGCAGGAACAGTTTCAATATCCAGGAATAAAATATTTTCTATATTAATATTATCAAGCATAACACAAATTATTAATATTTCAAATGTAAAACTTTTAACATAATATATTAACAGAAAAAATTAATTTTTTTTATTACACAAAAAAGATAAGATTATCAATCAAAAAGCAACAATTGAATATTATTATATTATGCATTTAAATTAGTATTTAAGATATAAATAATACAAAAGTTTATTAATTAAATCATTTTATATTTAAAGATTATTTTGTTATAATTGTAAATCGAAAGATAATTTAAAAAAATAATAAAAATGAATAGTATTAAAGGAACTGAAACAGAAAAAAACCTGCTTAAAGCTTTTGCAGGAGAATCACAAGCAAAAAATCGTTATACTTTTTTTGCTGAAAAAGCAAAAAAAGAAGGTTATGAACAAATTGCTGCTTTTTTTATGGAAACTGCATTACAAGAAGAGCAACATGCTAAAATATTTTTTGATTTTTTAGAAGGTGGGATGATAGAAATAACTGCTTCATATCCTGCTGGTATTATAGGTACAACTGCTGAAAACCTTATTGCTTGTGCTAATGGCGAAAATGAAGAATGGACTGAACTATATCCACGTTACGAAGAAATTGCTCGTAAAGAAGGATTTACAAAAATAGCAACTGCTTTTAAATTAATAGCTCAAATAGAAGCAGAGCATGAAAAGCGATTCTTAAAACTTTTACGTAATATTGAAGAAGATAAAGTGTTTAAAAGAGATGAAGAAATAGAATGGGTATGTAGAAAATGCGGACACGTTCATAGAGGCAAAAAAGCTTTAAATAATTGTCCTGTTTGTAATCATCCAATGGCATTTTTTGAAATAAAATCCGATAACTATTAAAAAATAATTACGTAATTAATTTACGTTAAAGATTTTTTTGTATATTTACTTTTTTTCAAATACTTTTTTAACAAGTTATTTTTATAGCAAGTAAATTTTTTTCATTAATTTAATGTATATAAAAATGAAAGGGAAAATTTCATTTCAATTATTAATAACTTTATTATTAGGGATATTAATAAACAAACAAAATGTTTATAGCCAAGGTGTATCTATAAACACTACAGGAGCAAGTGCTGATGCTTCTGCGATGTTAGACATTAACAGTAACAATAAAGGTCTTTTGATACCACGAATAAGCTTAATATCTACAACAAATGCCTCTCCTGTAAGTAATCCAGCTACAAGCTTACTAGTATATAATACAAATACATCAATGGATGTAACACCGGGATACTACTTCTGGGATGGCAACCAATGGATAAGGTTAAATACAGGTATACTTATTGGTCCCACCGGAGCAACTGGTCCCACAGGAGCTACAGGTCCTACTGGAGCTGATGGAGCAATAGGCCCCACAGGCCCAACAGGATCCATAGGATCTATTGGTCCTACAGGAGCAACTGGTCCTACTGGTCCAACTGGAGTTACGGGGCCCACTGGTCCAAGTGCTGATTTACCATCAGGAGTTATTGTTATGTGGTCTGGCTCAATAGCAAACATTCCAGCTGGTTGGGCATTATGCGATGGTAATAATAACACCCCCAATCTATTAGATAGATTCATTGTCGCTGCTGGTGGAACATATTCAGTTAATGATATTGGAGGAGCAAATCAAATAACTCTAACAATCAATCAATTACCTCCACACACACATGACTTCTTAGCAGGAAAAGGGAATACCAACCCCTATGGAGATGGATTACCTATGACATCAACTAGTAATTCAGGGCAAGTTACTAAAACAACTTTATCGACAGGTACAGGACAACCTTTTGATAATCGTCCTCTTTATTACGCGTTAGCTTACATTATGAAATTATAATTTCATGATTAATATAACATATATAATCTGCTTTTTAATTTCATAAATTTATTTTATATTTGTAGCTTAATAACAAAATATTTATGTTTATTTAATTAAAATTAAAAAAATGCAAAAATTAATACAAATTATTTCATTGCTATTGATGATATCAATAGCAAGTGCTACAACAAAAGCACAAAATCTTGTAGAATATAATAATGAAGTATTATACCATTATACTTTATTAGATAACCAAATAGCAAGATTAGATAAAGGTATTTTTGACGAAAAAGTAACTCAAAAAGAGCTAAATCAAGAATATGCATTAGCTAAGAAGATGTATAAATACAATGGTAAAGCATTAAAAAATATAACCCAACATCCAAAAGATAAATATTTTTTACCTGCAGTAATTAAGTTTTATGAAGAAGTAAATAATACATTAGAAAATGAATATAAGCAAATTATAGATATGTATAACCAAGAATGGAAAAGTGAGTTCGGAAGTAAAATCACTCAACTGGCAAATGAGGCTGTTCAAAAAATTAGTAAAGAAGAAGAAAATGTTATAAAACAACAAGAAAAATTTGCAGAAGATAATGATTTGAAATTAAATTAAAATAATAATTTTATAATAAATTATTCCTTAATATCTTTTATAACCAACTTATTAAATTAACTATTACAATACTTGTAATGGTTAATATTTTATTTAAATTATTTATCGCGTTGTAAGTCGAAGTAATGAAAGTTATTTTTTATTGATTGTAATTGTTTTATATGAATGTTTAGAAAATAAACATTCAACTAAATTTTATAAATATATACTTACATTATTCATTTGTTTATTTAAACCTAATATTATTTTATATTAAATTTTTTTTAATTTATTATATACTAATAATAAAATAATATTATTTTCTCCTAATTTTTGCTTATATTTGTATAATATCATTGGAGAAGTAACCAATACAAAAAACTGGCGACACCTGAAAAGCCTTACGAGTAAGGGCAAATTTAAATATTTTTTATCTTATGAAAACAATTTATAAAAACAAAAATGTTTTATATTTATTTGTTGCAATATTTATTTTATCAAGTTGCGTAAGTAAATCAGGGAAAATTATTAAAAACGAATATTTAGATGAACTCCCTTCTATTGAAAAACAGTACTTACTAAAAATTAAAGAAAAGGGAGAAGCTATTAAAAAATGCACCGACATGAATAAAGCTTTTAAGTTATCAAAAGAATTAAACTTAATAAAAGAAGAAAAAAACAAAAAAATAGAAAAATACAGTAAAATCCTTATAAATAAAGAACTACCTTTCGAAGGTTTAAAAAATAAACCATATTTTATAAAAAACATATCTATAAATAATGTTACTTCTGGTAATTTAAATATTAAGTTTACTATCACTATTAATGAAGACATTAAAAATAACTATGGAAATTTAGAAAACAGATTATTTATATATTATAAAGCTTTAGATAAAAATGGTCAAGAAATTAGCAATTCTAAAACTATAGCTACAAATTTTGGCCAAATTGAGTTAAAAAAAGGCTCAGAATACGAAGCCTTTGGAACATGGCAAAGCTCAGCTATAATAAATCTTGAAAATTTCGCTAAAATAGTTGAAATAACAAAAGAAGAATACGATAAAAAATAACTTTTTATACTATACTCATAAATAATAATTAGGTAATTAATTTTAATTTTGCATTTTTATTACTCTTTAATTACCTAATTATTTATTAAAAAATAAATGCAAGATACTTCTTTTTTTGTAAGCTTTATCCAAAAACAAGATGAATGTTTTTTTTTACCTCTTCATAATAAAGACTCTTCTAGCAACGACTTAATAACACAAACTCGCTATCTCGATAATAATAAAAATACTAATTCTATTTTCAAATATCATTCTTATCAACCCAAAAATAATACACCCGTTATAAGGCAACAAAATAACGCTGAACCTCTTTTTTATCTATCAATTATATTGTTTTTATTTACAATAGCTTCTTATATAAAACATTTTTTTAGTAAGCGATTAATCATGATAAGTAAGGCTTTTATAGGTAATAGATTTGTAAATCAACTAATTAGAGAAGGTAATTTGTTTTCAGACAAAATTACTCCTCCATTAATTTTAATATTTTTAATAAACTCTACCCTTACAATATGGCTTATATTAAGACATTTTCATCCGGACATACCGCATATAAATGATTATACAACTTTTGCTTTTATATTGATATCTATTTTTATATATTATATTTTGCAAACAAACATTACTCTATTTATAGGTAATTTGTTTAAATCTAAACAAATTGCTTATCAAATAAATTTATTAACACTAATAGGTAATATTGTTTTAGGTATCTGTTTATTACCAATAGTACCTTTTTTAATTTATTATAATAATAATTCTTTATTTTATTTACCTATAATATTAATAAGCATAATTATAATATGGAGAATAATAAGAATTATTAATTTATTTATAAACAATCCTAAATTTTATACCCTTTATTTATTTTTATTTTTGTATCTTTGCAACCTCGAAATAATACCTTTGCTGATTGTTTTAAAATTATTAACATTAATGATAAAACAATAAGCAGAAAAATAATTAGGATTACAATTGTTTTTCAAATGAACCATAAAAATAAAATTTCATCAAAAATTAAGTCAATCTTAATATCCCAACCTAAACCTGCTGAAGATGTAAAATCACCTTACCTAGAATTAGCTAAAAAATATAAATTAGATATAACTTTTCGTAAATTTATAACTATTGAAGGAATACCTGCCAAAGAATTTAGAAAAGACAAAATCAATATTTTAGATTTTACTGCAATTATAATGACAAGCAGAAATGCTGTTGATCATTTTTTTAGGATCTGTGATGAAATGAAAATTACTATACCAGAAACTTTAAAATATTTTTGTATATCTGAATCAACAGCATATTATTTACAAAAATATGTTCAATTCCGTAAAAGAAAAATTTTCTGTGGTAAGCAAGACTTTAACGAATTAATTGAGGTCATAAAAAAACATAAAAATGAAAAGTTTTTGTTACCATGCTCCGATATACATAAGCAAGATATACCACAAATGCTTGATGAGTGCGAAATCTTTTACAAAAAAGCTATATTATATAAAACTTTAGCAAGTGACTTATCAGATATAAATATTAATGACTATGATATGCTTGTTTTTTTCAGTCCTGCAGGAATTAAATCTTTGTTTAAAAATTTTCCGAACTTTACACAAGGTAATAAACACATAGGTGCCTTTGGAGCAACAACTGCCAAAGCTGTAAAAGACACAGGCTTAATATTAAACGTAGAAGCTCCTACAAAAAAAGCTCCTTCAATGGCAATGGCTTTAGACCAATACATAGAAAAAATTAACAATAAGAAATAACTTTATATGACTTTACCATTACTTAATGTTGTACTCGAGAACAAAAATATCAGAAAAAAGACAAACTTTTAAAAAAAAAGAACGACTTCATAAAAAAAAAGAAATTAATTTTCTATTCGATAAACCTAATTTACTTATTATACCTTCATTTAAATTGATATGGAAAAAAACTAACATCGATGCTTCGATTCCATTAAAAATTATGATAATTGTTCCTAAAAAAAATATTAAAAAGGCTGTTAAACGTAATTTAATTAAAAGAAGAATAAAAGAAGCTTATAGAAAAAATAAATACTTAATAATTGATTATTTATCAAGCTATCATTTAAATTGTGTTGCTGCTTTTATATATAATGATAATAACATACTTAAATATCAAGAAATAGAAAACAAAATAATATTACTTTTGCAACGTTTAAAAAAAGAATTTGAACAAGACACAAATAATCTTCATTGTTGTAAAACAGAAAAATAACTAATTTTAAATAACTGAATATGCCATTAATTGTTAACTTTATAAAAAAAATAATATTAAATATCCTAATAATATTAATAAAATTTTATCAATATATTATTTCTCCTTACCTTATGCCATCATGTAGATTTACACCTAGTTGTTCGGTATATGGAATAGAAGCTCTAAAAAAACATGGTATAATTAAAGGAGGCTTATTAACATTACGAAGAATTTTATCTTGTAACCCATGGGGCAAAAGTGGTTATGACCCCGTGCCCTGAAAATATAAAAAATATGAACATTTTTTTAATCAAAATAAAAAAAATAATTAATCATTCACAAAACTTTATACATAAAGTTATTATTATAATAAGCTTACTATTTTTATTACCATATGGTATATATGCTCAAACTATTACAACAAATAATGAAAGTAGTGACTTTGAAATAACTAAAAATTTGGATATATTCATAACCTTATTTAAAGAACTTAATCAAAATTATGTTGATGAAATTCGCCCTGGTGAGCTTATAGAAACTAGTATCGAAGCATTACTTGAAAAATTAGATCCTTATACTAATTTTATCCCTGAAGCTGAAATAGAAGATTACGAAATGATGACTACAGGACAATACGGAGGTATAGGAGCTATAATACAAAAAAGAGACAATTATGTTATAATAGCAGAACCATACGAAAACTCTCCCGCTCATAAAGCAAATCTTATGGCAGGCGATAAAATAATAGAAGTTAATGGCAAATCTGTAAAAGATAAAAGCGTAGAAGAAGTAAGTACAATACTTAAAGGGCAACCAGGAACTATAGTTACTGTTAGCATTGAACGCGAAGGTGAAAAAAAACCATTAGAAATAAATATAAAAAGAGAAAACATAAAAATACCTAATATACCTTACTCAGGAATAATTAGTAATAATATTGGTTATATTAAACTAAATAGTTTTACACAAAATGTTGGTGAAGAAGTTAAAACTGTTTTTTATAAACTCCGCGATTCTTTACCACTAAAAGGA
>DAOTOD010000021.1:0-1429 GCA_035451165.1 Bacteroidales bacterium | reverse complement strand
AATACTTGATTTACGAGGTAATGGAGGCGGGCTTCTTAATGAAGCTGTAAATATTGTTAATATTTTCGTAAGAAAAGGAGAAACTGTAGTTACTACAAAAGGCCGAATTAAAGAAAGAAATCAAATACACAGAACAACACTACCCCCAGTAGATACTGAAATACCCTTAGTAATTTTAGTTGATAAATCAAGTGCTTCTGCATCTGAAATAGTAGCTGGTTCTATTCAAGATTTAGACAGAGGAGTAATAGTTGGACAAATGACTTTCGGGAAAGGATTAGTTCAAAACATTTTTCCATTATCTTATAACACAAGAGCTAAAATTACTGTAGCTAAATATTATATCCCTAGCGGTAGATGCATACAAAAGATTGACTATTCAAATAAAAATAATGAAAATTCAGGTGAAATACCCGATTCATTAAGAAAACCATTTAAAACAGCCAAAGGTAGAATTGTTTATGATGGTGCTGGCATAGAACCTGATATACTAGTTAAAGAATATGAATATTCTAATATCGCTAAAAGCCTTGTAAATAAAAACATCATATTTGACTATGCTACAACATTTAGAAAAAAAATTAATAAAATTCCTGAACCTGATAAGTTTATAATTAATGACAGTATATTTAATGATTTCTTAAAATTTATATCTAATAAAGACTATGATTATGAAACAAACACCGAAAAAACACTACAACTATTCAAACAAAATGCCGAAAAAGAAATGTATTTTAGTGCTGTAGAAAATGAATATAATGCGCTAAAACAAAAAATTATGCATAATAAACAAGAAGATATTATTAAATTTAAAGATGAAATATGTTATATACTTAAACAAGAAATTGTTGCAAGATATTATTACCAAAAAGGTAGAATAATAGCATCTATGGAGGCTGATAATGAAATAAAAAAAGCTATAGAAGTTATTAATAATCCAACTCTATATAATTCAATACTTAACGGTACTTATAACAAAGCTAATAATTAAACGTTTTTTTATTTTTCAAAATGTTTAACTCCCTACAAAATATAGCAAAAAAACTTTATATTGTAGGATTAGCAGGTTTAATAAGTGCTTTACCCATATCTAATTTTTTTATGAGTTTTTTTCAATTCTTTATTTTAGGAGCATGGATATTAGAATGGGAAATGAAAGCAAAATTAAAATCACTATTATCTAATCCAACCCCTATAATATTATCATCATTATACGTATTACACGTAATAGGGCTTTTATGGACTTCAGATTATAACTACGCTTTTAACGATTTACGTATAAAATTACCTTTATTAATGCTACCAATAGTAATTAGTACAGGCACTAAAATAAATCAAAAAACTTTTAATGTGCTATTGATATTATTTGTAACATCAGTTACTATAGCTACTTTTTTTTGTACTAATATAATACTTTTTATATTTCGCT
>DAOTOD010000020.1:0-9346 GCA_035451165.1 Bacteroidales bacterium | reverse complement strand
AAAGTTTTAAATTCTCATCGTTCAATACGAAAATATAAACCTAATGCTATTCCTGATGATATTATTAACAAAATAATTGAGGTTGGTTTTAGAGCTTCTAATACGGGTAATATGCAACTTTATAGTATTATTATTACGCAAGATAAAAAATTAAAGCAGGAATTATGGGAAATACATTTTAAACAAAATATGATTTTAGAAGCACCTGTTATTATGACTTTTTGTGCTGATATTAATAGATTTAATAAATGGTGTAAATTAAGAAATGCTGAACCTGGTTATGATAACTTTTTGTGGTTTTATAGTGCAAGTATTGATGCTATATTAGTTTCTCAAAATATTTCAATTGCTGCAGAAGCAGAAGGACTAGGAATATGTTATCTTGGAACTACAATATATCAAGCACAAAAGATAATAGATGTTTTAAAATTACCTAAAGGGGTTGTCCCTGTTACTACTATTGTAATCGGTTATCCTGACGAAAACCCTGATTTAGTTGATAGGCTCCCTAAAAAAGGTATTGTGCATTATGAAGTTTATAAAGATTATTCAGATGATGATATTAATGATATTTACTCTTATAAAGAATCTTTACCTGAAACGTTAGCGTTATTACAACAAAATAATTTGCCTAACCTTGCAAGAATTTTCACAGAAAGGAGATATGTAAAAAAAGATAATGTATATTTTTCAAAAGAATATCTTAAAGTTATTGATAAACAAGGTTTTATGAATAATAATGATTAAATAATTTTTTAAGTTCACTATTTTTTTGCGTAGTTATTATTGTTGAATAACTTATTTTTTAAGAGATTCCCTTCTTTTATTTTGTTAAGGCTTTTTATTAAAGAAATTTTATTTTCTTTCAAGTACCAAAAGAAAAATTTGTGTTGCTCTTTGCGTTCATCTATAGTTTTTGCTACATAAATTTTTTCATAGTTATATGGAGAAAATTCACAATAATACATAACTGATGATAAAGTCATAGGAGTAGGAGTAAAAGTTTGTACTTGTTGAGGTAATATTTTAAGTTTTTTCATTTCTATTGCTAGTTCCGCCATTTCTTTAATACTACAGCCAGGATGTGCTGAAATAAAATAAGGTACTATTTGTTGGTTTAATTTATATTTGGCATTTATATATTTAAATTGTATTAATAATTCTTTAAATAAATTAAAATCAGCTTTGCGCATGTTTTTTAGTACTACATTAGAAGTATGCTCTGGAGCTACTTTAAATCTTCCAGAAATGTGTTTAGAAACTAATAATTCTAAGTATTTTAATAAACTATATTTTTCATTGTCTCCTTTTGTTCTACCTACTAACATATCATATCTTATACCACTTCCTATATATAAGTGTTTTACTTTAGGTATTGATAATACTTTTTTATATATATTTATTAAAGGTTTATGGTCATAATTTAAATTTTTGCATATATCAGGATAAAGACAAGAAACTCTTTTACATTTTTGACATAATTCTGTTTTTATTCCATACATATTGTACATATTAGCTGTTGGTCCGCCTATATCTGTGATTGTTCCTTTAAATTCTTTTGAATTTACTATATTTTCAATTTCTTTTATTATTGATTTTTCTGTACGAGAAGTAACAAATTTTCCTTGATGACATGTGATTGCACAAAAACTACATCCTCCAAAGCACCCTCTGTGAGAAGTAATTGAAAATTTAATCATTTCATAAGCAGGTATAATTCCTCGTTTTTTATATTTAGGATGTGGTAAACGAGTATATGGCAAATCATAAATAAAATCTATTACGCCTTTTGCAGGTAGTGGAAAAGGTGGATTAATAATAACAGTTTTATCAGCTACTTTTTGCACTAAAATATTTTGCTCCATTTTTATAGCTTCTTCTTCTATCATTACAAACATTTTTGCAAAGATGCGTTTATCGGCTATGCAGTTTTCATGTGAAGGTATTTCTTTATATTTTTTGCCAGAAAGTAATGAATTATAATCTCCTTCATATATAAATGCTGTTTGATAAACATTAGTAATAGCTTTAAAATTTTTTCCTGATTTTAGTTCATTTAGTAGTTCAATGATTGGTTGTTCCCCCATACCATATATTAGCAAGTCGGCCTTACTATTAACAAGTATTGATGGCATTAATTGATTACTCCAATAATCATAGTGAGTTAATCTTCTTAAGGATGCTTCAATACCTCCTATTACTACTGGTATTTCAGGATAAAGTTTTTTAAGTATTTGTGTATAAGTTATTATTGCATAATCAGGTCTAAATCCAGCTTTGTTTCCAGCAGTATAAGCATCATCAGAACGGCGTCTTTTATTAGCGGTGTAATTATTAACCATAGAATCGACACAACCAGCAGTAACTCCAAAAAATAAACGTGGAGCTCCAAATTTTTTGAAATCTCTTAAATCATTTCTCCAATCAGGTTGGGCTATTATAGCAACTCTATAACCAGCATTTTCAATAACTCTTCCTATCACAGCAGTGCCAAAAGCAGGATGGTCAACATAAGAATCACCAGAAATAATTATAACATCAATATATTCCCAACCTCTTTGTTTTACTTCATCGGCAGTAATAGGCAACCAATTATACTTGTCTTTAGCCATTAATAATAAAATAATTTTGTAAATAAAATTTCAAAATTAACATAAAATTAAAGTTATTAAATTATTTAGTTTTAATGTATATATTCAGCTGTTTTTGTAGATTTGCAATACTTATATATACATAATATAATTTTTAAATTAATTGTGGTATTAAGTTATTGGTTATGCAGAAAATACAGCAAGAAAATTGGATTGTTGTAATAGATACGTTAATTAAACCTAAATCTATATTGAGAGAATGGAGGTTTATATCAGAATTATTGACCAAGAATAATTTTATTTTTTATGAATATTTTATCAACCACATACAATCATACGAAGAATTAATTGTTGAAATTATTGAAGAAGGTTACACTAACATCATGATTGTTGGTAATGACACTACCATTAATAAGTTAGTAAATAAATTGTTTAATACAAAAAATACTGTTTCGAACGGCATTATTACTTTGGCTATAATTCCTGTTGGTAGAAAAAATTCGTTTGCACGTTCATATAATATTGATAATAATATTGTAAATGCAATTGATATTATATCGGGCTGGAAAACGGTTATGCATGATGTTGGCTTAATAGAATATTATTGTGATAGTAAGCCTGAAAAGTTATATTTTACTAACTTAGCAGGAGTTGGTTTTTATAGTTACCTGCTACAAAGATTACAGAATAAAACAAAAGAAGTAGGTAAATGTAGATATTTGTACAATTTATTTTTTATGTTGAATGAATATAAACAAGTATTAACTAAAATTAATATTGATGGTAAAGAATTTAACGTTAATCTTTTTGATATGGCTGTTTGTATAGGAAAATATAATTGGATGGGAATAGAGCTTGCTGATAATGCAATTACTTATGATGGATTGTTTGATGTTACATTTATAAGTGATTTAACAGATGGTAAAATAATAAAGAATATATCAAGATTATATACTGGTTCTATTATTAAACACAAAAATGCTATTTCTTTAAGAGCAAAAAATATTACTATTGATTCAACACAACCTATTTTAGTAGAAATAGATGGCAAAGCTTTATGCCAAAGCACTACTATTAAGTTTTCTATTATACCTAATTCTTTACAAGTAATTACCGGTAAGTAATTTATTGAAAGATTATATTATAAATTTTTGGAAATGCAATTTAATAATAAACAGATTTTAATTACTGATAATATTCATAATTTACTTATTGATAAACTTAAGGAATATGGATTTATTATTATTCAAAAATTAAATATCACAAGAACAGAGTTAAAACAAATTTTACCTGATTTTGAAGGTATTATAATACGTAGTAAAATAATTTTTGATAAAGAGCTTTTAGAAGTAGCTTGTAATTTACGTTTTATTGCAAGGGCAGGTTCAGGGATGGAAAATATTGATGTTGATTTAGCTAGAAATAAAGGTATAGAATGTATTAATTCTCCTGAAGGGAATAGAGATTCTGTGGGAGAGCATACTATTGGTCTTATACTTTCACTTTTACATAATATTAATATTGCTGATAAGGAAATAAAACAGCAAAAATGGGATAGATATAAAAATCGTGTTAATGAAATACAAGGTAAAATTATTGGTATAATAGGATATGGCAATACTGGTAGTGCTTTTGCTAAAAAAGTTAAATCACTAGGTGCCGAAATAATAGCTTATGATAAATATAAAAGTAATTTTTCTGATGAATTTGTTAAAGAAGTCACAATGAATGATATTTTTAAATATTCTGATATAGTTAGCTTACATATACCTTTGACTTCTGAAACAAAATATTTAGTTGATAATGTTTTTTTTAATAGTTTTACAAATAATATTATTTTCGTGAATACTTCTCGTGGGCCTATTGTTGATACTCATGCTCTTGTAATGGCTATTAAATCGGGTAAAGTTGTAGCAGCCGGGCTTGATGTATTAGAATATGAAGGTATTGCTTTTGAATCACTCAATATAAGTGATAATGAAGATTATAATTTTTTATGCCAAACCGAAAAAATTATAATGACTCCACATATTGCAGGATTATCTTATCAATCAGAAAAAAGACATGCTGAAATATTAGCAGAAAAAATAATAAAATTGTTAAATAGGTAAATTTATTTAATTAATATTTTATTTTTGCTTATTGTATTTTTTAAGTTTAAAAATATGGATAATAATATTAATGATAACATTAAAATTAAAATATTGCAGTTAAAACGTGTTAATATTTTTGCAATTATAATTATTTTTATTTTAGGCTTAATTGGCTTATTAATAAATGGGTTGCCTAATAGTGCTTGTGCAATTAATAAAATTGCTTTTCACTATGTTGTAATGATTTCATTTATAATTTTTTTACCTTTAGGGTATATAATTTACATTGGCATGATAAGAAAAGCTGTTAAAACAGATGCTATATCAGATAAATTAAAAAGTTTTTATCATGCCCATTATATTCGTTCAATTTTTTTTGGGTTACCAGGAATAATAGCTGGTATCGCTTACATTATAGAACCTATTAAAAATTATATATTGCTTTTGACAGCAATAATTATTATAATGCTTATTTATTGGCCCACTGTTAAACGTGCAAAGTTAGAACTCCAGATGACGGAAAGTAGCTACAAAGATGAACCAAATACAGAAAAACAATAACGAAGAAAAATAATAACTTATTAAAGTCTTATATATTATTAAAAGCCTGTAAATATAAAAATAGTGTTATTTTATAAGATTTAGTTTTTATATTCTTTTGTAATTAGCTTAATTGAAAAATTTTTAAGATTGCTTTTATAAAAAAAATACACCAAACTTTGCGTTAGGTGTATTTTTTCGTCGGGGTGAGAAGACTCGAACTTCCGACCACTTGCACCCCATGCAAGTGCGCTAGCCAACTGCGCCACACCCCGATTGATATGTATAAAGTAAAATTAACTTACAAATATAGCATAAAAATTGATATTTTTTAAGATTATTTTTTTTTAATCAAAAAAGATATTTTAATTTGTTATAAAACTTTAAAATGTGAAACATAAAAGTATTTTTATAATATTAATTATTTTGTCAATAATTTTGCCTTCGTGTTACATACAAAAAAGAAAAAAATCTTTTGAAAAAACTACTGAAACAAGAGAAAAAGTTTCAGAAAAAAATTTTTATCAAGAATATTCCGAAAAATTAAATGTAAAACTAAAGGGTAATGAAGATAAAGAATTGATAAAAGAAATATCAACGTGGTTAGGTGTTCCATATAAATATGCAGGAAATACTAAAAATGGTACTGATTGCTCTGGATTTACACAAGCAGTTTATTTAAAAGTTTATGGTATTTCTTTATATCGTAATTCTTATGAACAACTGAAAAATATTAAACCTATTAATAAAACTAATTTGCAAGCAGGAGATCTTATATTTTTTACTGATTCTAATAATAAAGTTTCGCATGTAGGTATTTATATTTCTGACAATAAATTTATACATGCTTCTACTCAAAAAGGAGTAATAATCAATGATCTTAATGAAGCATATTATAAAAAAAGATTTTATATGGCTGGCAGAGTGATTAATAATAAAAATAAATGATTTTAATATGTCATCTAAATTTAAAGCTCATATATCTATTAGTTTAGCAAGTGTTATATTTGGTGCAAACTATTGGATAGCAAAAGGATTAATGCCTTATTTTTTTACACCTTTACAAATAGTTTTTCTTAGAATAGTAGGGGCATTATTTTTATATTTTATGCTTAGCTTTATTTTTAAAACAGGTAATGTTGATAAACAAGATATGATTAGAATTGCTCTATGTGGTTTGTTTGGCGTAGCTTTAAACCAGATTCTATTTTTTGAAGGTTTAAAGCGTACGTCTCCTGTTGATACAGCTTTAATCCATGCAACTAGTCCTTTAATGGTAGTCTTGTTCGCATTTATATTAGTTAAAGAAAAATTAAAATTTAAAGAATTTGTTGGTGTATTAATAGGATTTATAGGAACTTTAATATTAATTACGGATGATAAAAATATTTCTTTTGAAGATAATAGGTTAAGTGGTAATATATTGATTTTGTTAAATATTATCTCTTATTCAATTTATCTTGTTTTACTTAAGCCTTTAATGAAAAAATATCATCCTGTAACAGTAATGAAATATGTATTTATGTGGGGATTCTTAATTTCCATTCCTTTTACAATAACTTCTTTACCTGATATTAATTTATCACGACTTAATTTAACAGCAATACTATCTATATTATATGTGATAATTGGAACTACTTTTTTAGCTTATTTGCTTACCACTTATTCGCTTAAGACTTTAAACACTTTTATTGTAGGATACTATATTTATTCTCAGCCGTTTATTGCAGCAATAATAGGTATAATAACTGGAGTAGAACTTCCAACTATTAATAAAATCTTAGCCGGATTATTAATTTTTATAGGTATTTATTTGGTTAATCAAAAGCAAGCTGTTAAAACGAATTTGAAACAACTATAATAAATATCTTAAAGGTACTAGTAACCATTCAAAAATTTTTTGAATTAAAAGTCTTTTTTCCCATATTTCATAATTAAAAGGCATGGAATATTTTTCTGTTTCACTAAAGTGTTCTATTATTTGTTTTATAATACAAGATTCCCTCCCTATTAAGCATAATTCATGCATGTATCTAAAACTACGATAGTCAATATTAGGAGACCCTATACTAAAAATTCTTTTATCTACTAATATTAGCTTAGCATGTAAGTTGTGTGGTAAATAAAAAAATATTTTTACTCCTGCTTTATGCAAAATGCCTAAATATTTACTTCTTAGCACATCTACTATTTGTACGTCCGAATGACGAGAAGTAAATATTTTAACTGTAATCCCTTTTTGTGCAGCTTCCATTAAAGCTTTTCGAAAAATAAAGCTTGGTAAAAAATAAGGAGTGGCAATAAGTATTTCTTTTTTAGCTGATTTAATAAGTTTAATATAACGTTTTTTGATATTTTGAATAGTTATGGAAGGTAAATCTCTTATAATTTCAAAGTTTTTATGTCTTATATTTTTTAAAAAAGATTTTTTATCAAAAACATATTTATTATATATGTTATATTGTTGTAAAAAAACATTTTTAAAAGGTATAGCAAGATCGTTTTGTATTCTTAACACTGATTCTCTCCAGTTAAGTGAATAATCGGTATAGTTAGCAGAGCCTATATATACAATTTCATCATCGATTATCATTATTTTTCTGTGGTTTCTTTTATGGCCTTTAGTGAATATATCCCAATTAAGTTTTATTTTTTCAAAATATCTTACTTCTCCAGAATGATTTATTAATTCATTAAAAAAATATTCCTTTGCTGTCGAACCCCAAGAGTCTAACAATAATTTTATTTCTACACCTTCTTTGGCTTTAATGATAAGTAAATCACGGAATTTAATTCCTATACTATCATTTGCAAACTTAAAGGTTTCTATATAGATATATTTTTTAGCTTTTGCAATGTCGTCAAGCATTGCATTATAAAAACGCAAAGGATCACTAAATAGCTTAAATTCTTCTTTGCTTGAATTTTTCATTAAAAATGCTGTTTTTTTATTTTAAGCTTGAAAAATAAAAATCATTAGCATAAAATTTAACAAATATAAGTATTAGTTATTTTTTTTAATAAATTGCCCTTTAAATAAATTTAATGTAGGTTTGTAATTATTATTTATAAATAAGGTTTATGTTAAAATCAATGACAGGTTTTGGTACAACCATATGCACCACAGATAAAGCTGTTTATAATATTGAATTAAAGACTATTAATAATAAGCAAGCTGATATTTCTATAAAGTTACCTTTATTAATTAAAAGTTTAGAAATAGATATAAGAAATTTACTCACTCAAAAACTTCAAAGAGGTAAAATGGATTTAAAGATATCTATTGTTAATCCTAATTTGGCTCAATCAGCATATGTTAATTATGAACAAATTCAAAATTGGTACATACAATTAAAAGATTTAAAAGAAAAATTAAACATTGAATATTCACCTGATTATTTATCATTATTACTTAATTTACCTGGAGTTATAGTTTCTGATATTTATGATATAACAGAACAAGAAAAACAATTAATTTTAGATGCTATAAATGAAGTTATTAGGCAAACAGATGAATTTAGATTAATTGAAGGAGAAGCGTTAAGTAAAAATTTAATTGAAAGAATAAAAGTAATATTAAATGTTTTAAATGAAATTAGCTTGTTTGAAAAAGAAAGAATTAAAAATATTGAAAATAGATTAAAACAAAATTTTGAATATTTTTTTGAAAATGTTGAATTAGATAAAAATAGGTTTGCTCAAGAAATGTTTTATTATATAGAGAAAATTGATATTACCGAAGAAAAGGTAAGATTGGCTAAGCATTGTGATCACTTTTTAAGTACTATGAAAGATGAAGAGGCTTTGGGTCGTAAGTTAATTTTTATTACTCAAGAAATGATGAGAGAGGTTAATACAATAGGTGCTAAAGCTAATGATTATAATATACAACATAGAGTAGTTTTAATAAAAGATGAACTTGAAAAAATAAGAGAACAGTTGTTTAATGTTTTATAAAAAATATGTCAGGAAAACTAATAGTATTTTCAGCACCATCAGGTGCAGGTAAAACTACTTTAGTAAGAAAGATCCTTGCTTTAGGGTTTAATTTAGAATTTTCTATTTCGGCTTGTACAAGGCTAAAAAGAGATAATGAAAAAAATTGTGTTGATTATTATTTTA
>DAOTOD010000019.1:0-9400 GCA_035451165.1 Bacteroidales bacterium | reverse complement strand
GGGGAAGGTTTAAAATTCCTACTTTTACGAAAAAAAAATTTATAAAATGTATGAATAAAAATATTAGGATAATAATACCAGTATGAACCATATATTTTGACATAAAAGATGTTTGGGAGCGATTTCTTTTTACATATCTAATAGGTCTTGAAATAAAGTTTATTAAACTAACTATAAAACCAAAAATTATATGCAAAAATAATCCTCCAAATAAAATGATTTCGAATATTTTTATTATCAAGTTATTACTCATAAATTCTGAAGCTATTCTATAAGCTTGTCCACCATCATTTTTTAGTAGTAATAGATTTATACATAGATGTACACATAGAAATAAAGCTAAAAATAACCCCGCTATAGCCATTATAACTTTTTTGGTAATTGATGAATAAAGCATAAATTTTTATTATTTTTATTTTGTAATGATGTAATAATATGTGATTAAAAATATTATTTTTTTATAAAATTATTATAAAAATTACAAAAAATAAAAAAATTATTTAATCAACACAAGGGCCAGCTTTAGCAATTTTTTTACCTTCTTCAGTATCTGTGAAGGTTTTAAAATTTTCAATAAATTTAGTAGCTAGTATTTTTGCTTGTTCATCATACATAAGTGGATTATCCCAAAGATTTCGTGGGTTGAATATTTTACTTTCAATATCGTTTAAGTATTTAGGTATCATTAAATTGAAAATAGGTAATACTTCATATTCCACATTTAGTAAAGCTCCATCAAATATAGCATCTATAATTTTTCTTGTGATTGGCAAACTAATTCTTTTCCCTATGCCGTAAGCTCCACCTATCCAGCCTGTGTTAATTAGCCATGCATTTGAATTATGTTGATTAATTTTTTTTGATAGTTCTGTTGCATAAACAGTAGGATGTAATAATAGAAAAGCAGCACCAAAAGCTGATGAAAAAGTGGGTGTAGGTTCTTTTATACCTCTTTCAGTACCTGCTACTTTAGCAGTGTATCCACTTAGAAAGTAATATAGAGCTTGTTCTCGTGATAATTTAGCTACGGGGGGTAGTATGCCAAAAGCATCAGCAGAAAGGAATATAATATTTTTAGGATGAATTCCTTTAGATATAGGTTTTACTATTTTATTTATGTGATATATAGGATAGCTTACTCTTGTATTTTCTGTTTTTGAAGCATCAGAAAAATCAATTTCTCCTTTATCATTAATTACTACATTTTCTAGCAAAGCATCACGTTTAATGGCGTTATAAATATCAGGTTCATTTTCTTTACTTAAGTTTATACATTTAGCATAACATCCACCCTCAAAATTAAATATACCTTCATTATCCCAACCGTGTTCATCATCGCCTATTAAATATCTTTTGGGATCGGTTGATAAAGTTGTTTTACCTGTTCCTGATAAGCCAAAAAATATTGCTGTATCTCCTTTTTCTCCCATATTTGCAGAGCAATGCATTGAAGCGATTCCTTTTAAAGGAAGATAATAATTCATTATTGAAAAAATACCTTTTTTGATTTCACCACCATACCAAGTTCCACCAATAACGGCCATTCTTTTTTTGAGGTTAAAAGCGACATAGACATTACTGTTTAAGTTATGTTCTTTCCATTTAGGATTAGTAGCTTTGCATGCATGAAGTAAGATGAAATCGGGTTTAAAATTTTTTAGTTCATCTTCTGTTGGTCTAATAAACATATTTTTTACAAAATGTGCGGCCCATGCAATTTCTGTTATTACTCTTATGTTTAATCTTGAATTTTCGTTAGCACCACAAAAAGCATCCATTACATATAAGTTTTTATTGCTTAGTTGTTTAGCGCTTATTTCATATAATTCGTCCCAAATATTTTCACTAATAGGTTTATTATCAGAGCCTTTTGCATGAGGTGATGCCCACCATACATTTTTTTCGTTTTGGTCTTCTTTTACTATATATTTATCTTTTGGAGAACGACCAGTAAATATACCTGTATCTACAGCGACAGCCCCAGTATTTGTTAATATACATTTTTCGTATCCAGTTAAAGTATTTGATGTTTCATGTAAAAATAATTCTTCGTATGATAGGTTATAATATAATTTTTTAACATTATTAATACCATAGCTTTTCAAAGCATTGAATAATAAATATTTATCCATATTAAAGATATATTTAAGTTTGTTGTAAACTTACAATTCTTTTTTTGAATTAAAAAAATTAAAACTATATTTAAATAATTTTACTAAAAAAAATACTTAATTTTTTTATAAATAGGGTTTATTATTTATCTTGTAATATTGTACAAGTATTTGAAAAAGTGATAAAAACAAAAAGAAGCTACTTTTATATGAAGCAGCTTCTTTTTTAATTTAGAATAATTTATAGTTTAAACACAATTTATTTTTTCTTTGTGGAGCTTTTTGTTTTGGTATTTTTAGTTTTCATTTCTTTTACGACTGCTTGTGCAGCGGCGAGTCGTGCGATTGGAACACGAAATGGGGAGCAACTCACATAATTAAGGGCTAATGAATGACAAAATTCAATAGAAGAAGGTTCTCCACCATGTTCTCCACATATACCTATTTTTAGATCTTTACGAGTGTGTCTTCCTTTTGTTACTCCTATTTCCATTAATTGTCCTACTCCTTCTTGGTCAAGCACATTGAACGGGTCTTTGGGTAATATTCTTTTTGTTAAATAGTTTCCGAGAAAACTATTTATATCATCTCTTGAAAAGCCGAAAGTCATTTGTGTCAAGTCATTAGTTCCGAAGCTAAAGAATTCAGCTTTTTCAGCTATTTTGTCTGCGACTAGGCAGGCTCTCGGAATTTCTATCATAGTTCCTTTAAGATAAGGTATTGATTTTAATTTAAATTTAGCTAAGACTTCTGCATATACTTTTTCTATAAGTTCATATTGATTTTGGAGTTCATTTGCGGTACAAGTAACAGGTATCATAATTTCTGGGAAAGGGTTCTTATTTTCTTTAATAAGTTCGGCAGCTGCTTCGAAAATTGCTCTAACTTGCATTTCAGTAATTTCTGGATAAGTTATTCCTAATCTTACGCCACGATGTCCCATCATAGGGTTATTTTCGTGTAAAGAATCAGCTCTTTTGTTAAATTCCTCTGTTGAAACGTTCAGACTTTTGGCAAGTTTGGCTCTTTCTTCAGGATTTTGAGGTACAAATTCATGTAAAGGAGGGTCAAGAGTTCTGAAAGTAACTGGTAAGCTGTCCATTGCTTCTAATGTACCTTTTACATCATTTTTAACGTAAGGGAATAATTCATTAAGAGCAGCACGACGTTCTTGTTCATTATTTGATACTATCATTTTACGTAATAAGAAAAGAGGTTTTTCAGAATTTTTACCGTAAAACATATGTTCTGTACGGAATAGTCCTATACCTTCAGCACCAAAGTCTCTAGCTATTTTTGCGTCTTCTGGGGTATCGGCATTAGTTCTTATTTTTAGTTTTCTAATACTATCACAAAGTTTCATAAAAGCTAATAAATCAGGATTTTTAGGGTCGGCTGCTTTCATTTTTATTTGTCCTTTATAAATAGTACCTTTAGAGCCATTTAAAGATATAAAGTCTCCTTCTTTAAGTGTTATATCACCAACGGTAATATTTTTTTTAATAGGATCTATATTTAATTCACCGGCTCCAACTACACAGCATTTTCCCCAGCCACGTGCTACTAATGCAGCATGGCTTGTCATACCTCCTTGTGCAGTAAGTATAGCTACTGCTGCTCGCATTCCTTCGATATCTTCAGGATTAGTTTCTTTTCTAACTAAAATTACTTTTTTATTTTCTTTACTCCATTTAACAGCATCTTCAGAGCTAAATACTATTTGTCCTGTAGCTCCACCAGGGCCAGCAGGTAAACCTTTAGCTATAATTTTTACTTTACTTTCTTCCACAGGGTCTAAAATAGGGTGTAATAATTCATCTAGTTGTGAAGGGTCTACTCTTAAAACGGCTTCGTATTTATCTATTAGTTTTTCTTTTAGCATATCTAAAGCCATTTTCACAGCAGCTGGGCCGTTTCGTTTTCCTACACGACATTGTAACATATATAATTTACCTTCTTGGATTGTAAATTCCAAGTCTAACATGTTACGGTAATGTTTTTCTAGTTTTTTTCTAATTTCATCAAGTTGTTTATATACATTAGGCATAGCTTTTTCTAGGGAGAGCAAATGACGATTATAATCAGATTTACCTATTTCGTTAAGAGGATTTGGAGTTCTTAATCCTGCTACAACGTCTTCACCTTGAGCGTTAGGGAGCCATTCTCCATAAAAGTATTTTTCACCTGTAGCTGGATTTCGTGTAAAAGCTACTCCTGTAGCGGAATTGTTGCCCATATTACCAAAAACCATTGATTGTACATTAACTGCAGTTCCCCACTCATCAGGAATACCTTCAATTTTTCTATATGCTACAGCTCTTTCTCCATTCCAGCTTTCAAATACTGCTCCAATAGCGCCCCATAATTGTTCCATAGGATCTTCAGGAAATGGTTTACCTAATACTTCTTTGACTTTATTTTTATATATTTCTACTAGTTGTTTTAGATTTTCAGCAGTTAATTCTGTATCATTTTTTACATTTTTTGCTTTTTTCATTTTTTCTAGTTCGTGTTCTAGTTGCTGTCGTATGCCTTTACCTTCAGCAGGTTTTATGCCAGCAGCTTTTTCCATAACTACATCTGAATACATTTGTATCAGACGTCTTTGAGAATCATATACGAAACGAGGATTATTGGTTTTTTTAATTAGTCCTTCACGAGTAATGTCATTTAAGCCTACATTTAAAACAGTTTCCATCATACCTGGCATTGAACTACGTGCACCTGATCTAACAGAAACTAAAAGAGGATTATTTTTATCACCGAATACAGCTCCCATTTCTTTTTCAACTTTTTTGAGAGCTGTTTCTACTGCTTCTTTTACGTCTTTTTGATAAGCGGTTTTATTTTTATAATAAAGAAGACAAACTTCTGTAGTTATTGTAAAGCCTGCAGGGACAGGAAGGCCTAAATTTACCATTTCTGCAAGATTGGCACCTTTACCTCCTAAAAGGTTTTTCATTTCGGCAGTACCTTCAGCTTTTTTACCACCAAAATAATACACATACTTAGATTTAGTTGTTTTTGCCATGTTTTTTTCTCCTATATTTATTAAATTAATTATTTACATAAAAATTGCTTGCAAATTTAAACATTATTTTTTGTGAATAATTGTTTTGCTTTTAAGAAAGTATTTAATTATTTAAATTTTGTTAAAATTTTGATAAAATAAAATATTAGTTTTTTCAATATAATCAAGTATTTCTGTTCGACCTTTTTTAGTTTTAGCTGATGAACATATAATTAAAGGGAGTTTTTCCCACTGTTCTTTTAGTTTTTTTTCAAAATTAGCAAGATTTATATTCAAGGAATTTTTTGTTAAAGCATCGGTTTTAGTAAAAATAATAACGAATGGGATATTATTAGCTCCCATTTGGTTAATTATTTCAAGATCAATATTTTGGGGAGGTATTCTAGAATCAACAAGCATAAAAATGCTCATTAAGTTTTTTCGTTTAAGTAAATATTCAGTGACTATATTTTGAAAAAATTTTCTGTTAAGCTTTGATGTGCTTGCATATCCTAATCCTGGCAAATCGACAAGATACCAGTAATTATTTATTAGGAAGTGATTAATTAATTTAGTTTTGCCTGGGGTACGTGATATTTTAGCTAAATTTTTTTTGTTAGTAATCATATTAATTAATGATGATTTACCAACATTTGATCTTCCTATAAAAGCATATTCAGGTTTATCAGGTTTTGGACAATTTAAAACATTAGTATTAGAACAAAGGAATACAGCTGATTTTATTTCCATTATTTTTATATACTGGCTTTAGCTCTATGTTCAAAATCGTTTTTTTTATAAGTTTGTATATGACGATGTTTTTTAGATGGATAAATATCTCTTATATCTACTAATATGCCTGTTTCTTCAACACCTCCAAAATGATAATTTATTGCTGTCCCAAAGGTGTGCATAGTAGAAGACAAATTCATATATGCATTTACAAGAGGAGGTATAAATTCTCCATATTTTTTAAGCTCAGCTATCAATATTTTACGGTCTTCTATATAAGAATGTTTATTAAATAGTTGTTCAAATTCTTTCTCGTTATATACTGGTAAAACGGGCTCATAGGGTACTGCTAAGTTTTCTTTATTAGGAAAGTATTTTTTTAAGAAAAATAATAAGATATCTCGTGCTTTAATATTATATGTTTTATACATAGTAAATTTACCAAAGAAGTAATTTACATCGGGGTTATCTACGATTACTGCACCTAATCCATCCCATAAATTATCAAGAGAAAAAATACCTTTTCTCGTGGCAGCAGCAGCTTGATATTTAGGTTGTATAAAAGAACGGCCTAATTCTATAGATTTAGGTAAATATTCTTTAATAAATTTTTCAGAAAATTTAAATAATTCACCCGTAGCACCTGTTAAATTACCGTTTTCATCAAATTCTAGATCTTTACCATGTATAAAACGATATCCTCCCACAATTTCTTTTAAATAAGGATCCCATACAATAAGTTGTTTAAAGCCTTTTTCTGATAAGTCATATTCATCAATATCAACAGCTTTGCCTGTTCCACCACCAGCATCTCGAAAGGCAATTTCTCTTAAACGACCAACTTCAAGCATTAAATTAGGAGAATCATTGTTAGAAAAAATATATACTTCATTATTACCATAATTAGTTTTCCTGACAAACTTATCTTTTGTAAGTTCACTTAATAAAATTTCAGTTTTTATAGGTGGTATGATAACTTCCATTTAAGTATTTTTTAGTTAAAAATTATTAAGGTTTTAAATTTCTATTGGTTTAAATTCTTTTTCTACTTTACTTAACGAATATACTATATTTTTTACATAAGCAGCCCAGTAAATATCTTTTTTATCTTTTGTAAAAGTAAAAAAAGGTATTTTTTTACCAAAAGTAATATTTATTTCTTTATTATATTGTTTATACATTTCATCGACTAAATATAACATTTCTATATTAGCTTTAATACCTAAAGTTTTTCTTAAATTTGCAAGTTTATAAAAAAAATTAGAATTTTGACCATCTATATATGTAGGTATAATATCACGTTTATATTGTTTGGCTTTTGTAATAAAAGTTTTTTTCCATTCTAAATCATAAATTTTCCCTTTTATTTTTCTGGAACATAAACCTGCGGGAAAATATAAAATAATTTTATCAGAAAGAAAAGCTTCTTCAAGTATATTAATATTTTCAACATTACTGCCGTGTTTATTGATAGGTATAAATAATTCTTTAAGATTAGGCAAATTTAATAAAAGATCATTTACTGGAAAAATAATATCTTTGCGAATTGTACCTACTACATGCATTAAAGCCATACCATCTAACCCTCCTAAGGGATGATTAGCAGCAACAATACAAGCTCCTTCAGAAGGAATATTTTCTAAACCTGAAACATTTATTTTAGCATTAAAATTTTTAAGAATATTTCTTACAAAATATAACCCATGTGTATCTTTATATTCATATAAGACTTTATTAATCTCTTCTTGATGTAATATTTTTTTTAAATAGTTTATTACAAACTTAGGTAATATTTTTAATAATCTTGGATTTTTACTGGCAATTACCTTTTCTACATCAATTAATTTATTTGCTGCAAAATCCATTTTGTGTAAAAATGTTAAATAATATTACAAATTATGCAAATGTAAATATATACACTCATAATTTCAAATAAAAAAATCATTTTAAAAAATTTAATCATTGTTAATAAAAAAATATTATAATAAATTATTGAAAATCAAGTATATATAAATAATGTTGAAAAAAAGTTAATAAAAAATGTAACAAAGTAGTAAAAAAGTGGTACAAAATGGTAAAAAATTCCTTAAATTTACCCTCTAAAAAAATACACTATGTTAAACCTGATAGGAGTGTACGAATGTCGCTTAGATGAGAAGGGAAGATTTATGTTCCCTATGGCATTACGTAAACAACTTTCAGGTGTGATTAATGAAGGCTTTATTATAAAACGTAGTGTGCACAGGCAATGTCTAGAGATTTTCCCAATGCAAGTTTGGAATAAAGAGATGCAGGAAGTAAATCGCTTAAATCGTTACATTAAATCTAATGATGATTTTATAAGGGCTTTAACAGCCGGGCATCGTTATGTTGAAATTGATGGTTTAGGACGATTACTTATACCAAAAGATTTGATGGTTTTTGCAGAACTCAAAAAAGATATTGTTTGTGCAACTCTTATAGACAGAATAGAACTATGGGATAAGCTCCAATATGAAGCTATTATTAAAGAAATTTCTATCAATTTCGGAGCTTTAGCTGAAAACGTAATGGGTAAAAATTTAAGGGAAAATGACGAAAATAACTTATCATGAACCGGTTTTGTTGTCAGAAAGCATAAATGCTCTTCAAATTAATCCTGAAGGTATTTATGTTGATTGTACTTTTGGAGCAGGGGGATATTCTTCCGAAATACTTAAAAACCTTAATTATAAAGGGCGTTTAATCGCTTTTGATAAAGATGAAGATGCACTGGTTAATTCTATAGATGATAGTCGTTTTACTCTTATAAAAACAGATTATAGATTTATTATTAATTTTTTAAAATTACATCATGCTTTACCTGTTGATGGTATAATAGCTGATTTAGGTTTGTCTTCACATCATATTGATACTTTTGAAAGAGGTTTTTCATTCCGTTTTCAAGATGCAAATCTCGATATGAGAATGGATAAAAATAATAATATTACAGCAGCTTATATACTTAATAATTATTCTATAGAAAATTTAAACAGAATTTTTAAAAGTTATGGAGAAATTAAGTGTGCCGAGAAAATAGCAAATGCTGTTGTGGAAAATAGAAAAAATAAAGAAATACGAATAGTAAGTGACTTAATAAATATAATTAAACCATTTACTAAAGCAAAAAAAGAAAATCAATTTTATGCTAAAGTTTTTCAAGCATTACGTATAGAAGTAAATCAAGAATTAGAATCCTTGAAATTATTACTAAAACAATTACCTGAATTATTAAAACCAACAGGTAGAGCTCTAATAATTACCTACCACTCTTTAGAAGATAGACTTGTTAAGAATTTTTTTAAAACAGGTTCTCTGGAAGGTATTTTAAAAAAAGATTTTTATGGTAATATTATTTCTCCATGGAAATATCCGCCTATAAAGGCCATTAAACCTACTGAAGAGGAAATTAAGAAAAATAATAGGGCTAGAAGTGCAAAATTACGTTTAGCTATAAAAAGATAAAATTTATGTTTAAAAATAATCAAAATAGTAAAAAATATAACAAATATATTTTTAAATCAGAACA
>DAOTOD010000018.1:0-9407 GCA_035451165.1 Bacteroidales bacterium | reverse complement strand
TCCTTTTTCTAAAAAATGTTCAATAAAACGAGGTAAAGTATAATAAAGGTTATTGAATGCTTTAACAGAGTCATGAAAAACAACAATAGACCCAGGTGTGCTATTTTTTAAGACGTTATTAAGACATTTTTCTTTGCTGATTTTTTTATCAAAATCAGCTGATAATACACTCCATAAAACTATATCATAGCTTTTTTTAATATGTTTAATTTGAGTTATAGTTAATTTACCATAAGGGGGTCTAAAAAGAGAAGATTTAATTAAGTTTTGAGCTTTATTTATATTGTTAAAATAATCTTTATTGTTTGTTTTAAAAGCGTTTAAATGATTATAAGTGTGATTGCCTACCGAGTGCCCTTCTTTTATTATTTTAAAAAAAATATCATGATGCTTTTGTACATTTTCACCTACACAAAAGAATGTAGAATAAGCATTATATTTTTTTAATAAATCTAATATCCATAGAGTAATATCAGGTGTAGGACCATCATCAAAAGTCAAAAAAATTTTTTTTTCTTTTGAAGGTATATTCCAAATAAGATATTTTTGTGATAAATAGCTTACTATTAAAGGAGATTTTATAAAATACATAATGTTATCTAATATAAGATTTGAATATCAACGTAGCTTTTTTAACTAATTCTTCATCTTTAAAATTCTTGGCTATAGCTTCTATACGTTTGATATAAGTAAGATTATTTTTTATTTCGTCTTCTATTAAATAAGCTTTATATCCAGAAAATGTATAATAATATTTTAAGTAATCATCAAAATAATCTAATAATTCTAACCCTAATTTATTAGCTTTTTCATTAGCCCCAGCATAGTAATAATTTTCATAAAGTAACAAAGTATAATAATCAAATGGTACTTTTGACTTAGGCATTATTTCGAAACACTTATCAATTACCTTAACAGCAGAATCTTTTTTATTTTCGTTTATTAATGAAGTGCTTAACTGATAAAATATATTTTTAAACAAGTAGGTATTACGTAAATTTGTTTCATCTATGTAAACTTTAGGATTTGCAAAACTCTTCCAATGAAATTTTTCCATTAAGTTTGTATATAGTTTATCAGTATTTACTTGAATATTTTCATCTTTGTTAACTATATTTTGTACAGGCAATAACCTATAGGTTAATCCTTCTAGAAACATGTATTTATCGAGACCTACATATTCTTCAGGCTCAGGAGTGGCTGAGAAATAAATAGGTCTCTCCCAGTTATTTTTTGCTATTATATCAAGCATTATTAAATGGCCTTTAGTTATAGCGTAATTAGGCACTTCCCATTTCATAGTATCAACAATATTATTAATAAAATTTTGAGGTATAACATTATTTTTTATTAAGCTATTTTTATTTACTGTCAAATAAAAATATGAGGTAGGGAAGTAGTTTATTAGCTTTCCGGTAGTAGTTTTTAATTTTTTATCTTGGTCTTCACTTATAACGAAGTTAATCATATCAGCTAAATTAGCGTATTGATTTGTTTTGGAGAATATAGGGTTGTTATAAAACCATATAATATCGCGTTTACTTCTTATATAAGCATTTTTAGGTATAGATATTTTAATGGGAGGAGAGTTATATACTTTTTTTTGTATTTGGTCAATATACCAATCCATGCTTAATAAGCTAATATTAACTACACGTACATCAGTTCTTATGCCTTCAACTTCTTGTGCATACCAAAGAGGGAATGTATCATTATCGCCTAATGTGAACAATATAGAATTAGGTTCGCAAGGTTCTAGGTAGTTTTTAGCTATTTCGAGTGCAGTGTATCTACCTGCTCGGTTGTGGTCATCCCAGCCTTGGCTTGCCATTATTGCTGGAGCTGCTAAACAGATTATTATAGCTATTATAGAAGAAAAGATAGGTTTGATTTTCTTTTTAAGTAAATCATTGATTGAGAAAACAGATAGCCCTATCCATATTGAAAAAGCGTAAAACGAAGCTACGTAAGAATAATCTCTTTCACGTGGTTGTAAAGGATATTGATTAAGGTAAAGTATTATTGCAATACCGGTCATAAAGAATAATAACCCTATAACAATAGCATCGCGTACATTATTATTTAAGTGGAAAAACAAACCTAAAATTCCTAATAATAGGGGTATCATATAAAATTTATTATATCCTTTATTATTAGCCATTGGCTCAGGTAAGTTTTTTTGAGGTCCTAAGCGAATTTCATCTATCCATTTAATACAGCTAATCCAATTGCCTTCTAATAGTCCTCCTTGACCTTGTGCATCATTTTGTTTACCTGAAAAATTCCACATAAAATATCGAAAATACATATGTCCTAATTGATATAGGAATAGGTATCTTAAGTTTTGCCCAAACGTTGGTATTTTTTTGTTGTTGGGGTCATTTTTAATGCCGGCCCAAATTTTATATTCTTTAATATGATTTTCTTGTTGAGACCACATACGAGGAAAGTACGTGCAGTATTCAGGAGCATAATTAGGTATTGATTTTTCTTGCTTATCAATAATAATGTATTTTTTTGTTTTTTCATCTTTTTCATAAATAGGTTTACCGTCGAGGTAAGGTTTTTCTGGATTTAAAGGAGCATTATAATATGGCCCATATAATAATGGCCAATCACCATATTGCTCTCTGTTGAGATAAGATAATAGAGAAATAGCATTGCTAGGATTACCTTCATTTATAGGAGTTCCTGTATTAGCTCTTACTACTAACATTAAAAAAGAAGAATAGCCAATTAGTAAGAAAGCTATGCTTAGTAAAATTGTATTTAAAGCTGGTTTATTATTCCGTAGTAACCATATCACATAGATTATGCTTATGGTAGTAAAAATGCGAATAAATAAATTTGTTATTGATGAAGCAGCACTTAGTATTAATAATATGAGCAAGAAACTTAATGTAATAAAAATTATTAAATTAAATTTATTAGGATGATGCGTGAATCTTATTCCAGTAATCAGAATAATTATTATTAATAAAGCAAAGAATAAAGTTCCACTATTAAAAGGCAGGCCGAATTTGTTGACGAAAATTATTTCAGTATGTGCAAGTAGGTTTAAAACTTCTGGTATTATACCGTCCATTATAAAGGCTAGTAAAAGAAAACTTAAGATAATAGTGCCAATGACACCTTTGTAACTAGCTTTTTTACATTTTTTAAAATAAAATATCATTGCTATAGCAGGTATTGCTAGAAGGTTAAGTAGATGAACACCTATTGACAATCCTATTAAAAAAGCTATAAATATTAACCATTTATAGTTATAATTTTGATCAGCAATTTTTTCCCATTTTAAAATAGACCAGAATGTTATTGCTGTAAAAAAAGAAGACATTGCATATACTTCACCTTCAACTGCTGAAAACCAGAAAGAATCAGAAAAAGTATAAACTAAAGAGCCGATGATACTGCTTCCTATAACTATTATAGTATTAACTTTATTAAGTTCTTCTCCTTTAATTTTTATTATTTTTTCGCCTAACATTGTTATAGTCCAGAAAAGAAAAAGTATAGTTAACCCACTAGCTATAGCCGACATAGTATTAATCATTCGTGCTACTAAGCTAACGTTTCCGTTAGCAAATAAAGAAAATATTCTTCCTAGCATTTGAAAAAGTGGAGCACCTGGTGGGTGCCCAACTTGTAGTTTATATGCTGTAGATATGTATTCTCCGCAGTCCCAAAAACTTACGGTAGGTTCGGAAGTTATTATGTATACAGTAGTTGCTATTACGAATATTAATAGTCCTGTTATATTGTTTATAAGTTTAAAATTATTTTTCATTTTAAAGATTTTCTTTAAAATATTGCTCTATTTTTTTATATAGATGTAAAACGGTTTTTCCTCTTATATTATGAGCTTGTTCAGGATAAATGAAATAATCTACAATTTTACCTTCCTCGATAAATTTTTGTAATAATACAAGGGTATGTTGCCATACTACGGTCGAATCCATTGCTCCATGTATTAATAATAATTTACCATTAAGATTTTTAGCGTAATTCATAACATTAGCATTTTCGTAGCCTTGGGGATTTTCTTGTGGTGTATCCATATATCTTTCGCCATACATAACTTCATAATATTTCCAATGTGTTACGGGGCCGCCGGCAATAGCAACTTTAAATAAACCTGGATGCTTAAGCATCATCATTAAAGTCATAAATCCTCCGTAACTCCAACCATGTATTCCTAAGCGGGTAGTATCAACATAAGGTTGTTTTTTCAAATATTCTACACCAATTAATTGATCTTTTATTTCGACGTTACCTAGGTTTCTAAAAATAGCTTGTTCAAAATTAGCCCCTCTTCTTGAAGTACCTCTGTTATCCATTGTAAAAATAACATAACCTTGTTGAGCCATATAGTTAAAAAATAAGTTAGCATTACCTAACCATTTATCTGCAACTAATTGACTATGAGGACCACCATACACGTAGTATAATACGGGATATTTTTTATCAGGCAACATATTAGCTGGTTTAATAAGGCGACAATATAGATCGGTTCCGTCTTCTGCTTTTAAAGTAAATATACTAGTTTCACCTAAATCATATTCTTTTAAAGGATTTTTACTATTAAGTAATGTTTTAATGTATTTACCTGACGAAGTTAATAAATCATAGCGATTCACTATATCTTTACTATTGCTAAATTGGTCAATAACGTATTTAAAATCAGGTGAAAATAAAGGTTCATGATAGCCGTTTATATTTGAAATTCTTGTTATTAGTTTATTTTTAATATTAACAGAATAAATATCTTTACCTATAATATTATCTTTATTTGCAGTGAAGTATGCGATTTGATTATTTTTATCAAAGCCTATAATATCATCTATTTCCCATTTACCTGTTGTAATTTGTTTTAGTGAGTTATTGTTAGCATTATATAAGTACGCATGTGTAAAGCCATCCTTTCTACTTAACCAAATAAAATCATGAGTATTATTAATAAAATAAGCAGGATGTAAAGGTTCAACATATTTATCATTTTGTTCTTCGAAAAGCTTAGATATAAATTCTCCTGTATTAGCATCATATTTATTTAATTTATAATAGTTTTGTTCTCTGTTAACAATTGCAACTAAAATATATTTTTCATCGGGTGACCATGAAATGTTTGTAAGATATTGATCTACAGGTGTTCCTGTTTTTAAAAAAATAGTTTTATTTGTTTTGCAATTATATACTCCTATTGTAACTTGGTGGCTTGTCATGCCAGCCATAGGGTATTTAATATTATATAATTTAGCAGGAGTTGAGTTTATTTTTACAAGCGGATAGTCTGTTACCATTGTTTCATCCATTCTATAAAAAGCAAGATAGTTAGCTAAAGGTGACCAAAAGGTACCTTTAGTGATGCCGAATTCTTCTCTATGCACCGATTTACCATTTACAATGCCAGTAATATTGTCAAAAGTTATTTGCTTAATATTGTTTTTATCAGCAATAAATAAATTATTACCTATTGTAAAGGCTACTTTTAAAGTTTTGTTATGAATATCAATATTTTCAGCATCTTTATCAAGTGAGGTTATTATCTCTATTTTTTTAGAATTTTTATTGTATGTGTATATTTTTTTTTCATTTGTAAAAAAGAAAGTATTAGGGTCAGCCCATTCTATTGTAAGGAAATATTTAACTGTAGGTTCTTGAATAGCTTCTAATAAGTTATTTAATTCTTTTAAAGTTATTATAGTTTGAATTTTGTTAGTGTTTATATTTTCTGATAATAATGTATCATTACTAACCCATGTAAAGTTAGTGTTGTCGCACCAGATAATATTTTCAAGATATTCAGGATATACATTGGGATTTATAAAAGGGTCTTCTAGTTTTAAATATTTATTTTGTGAAAATACATTAGTGCAAAAAAGTAATAATATTATACATAATACAATTAGAGATTGTATTTTTAATTGGTAAATCTTATTAAATATTTTTTTTGTATTCATAGTTTTGCTTTTTATTTATATTCACAAATTGTGTTTGATATATCGAATATAAGATTAGGGTTTTGTTCGATGCTATTCCCTACTATTATAATATCAGCTCCTGCATCACATGCTGCTTTTGCTGTTTCAGGTTTTTTAATGCCCCCACCTACTATTATTGGTAAGTTAACGTATTTATGAATTTTTTGTATTACGGATGGGGGGACTGGATTTAAGGCACCACTCCCAGCTTCTAAATATATTATTTTTAAACCTAACATTTCACCTGCTAAAGCAGTAGCTACAACTAAATTAGCTTTATCAGCTGGTATAGGAATAGTATTGCTTATATATTGTACGCTGGTTATTTTACCTCCATCAATTAATATATATCCTGTTGGTATGATTTCTAGGTTACTGTTCTTTAAAATGAACGATGATTCAACATGTTTACCTATAAGCATATCAGGATTACGCCCTGATATTAATGAAAGCAATAAAATACCATTAGCTTTATAGCTTATTTGCATTGTACCTCCGGGGAAAAGCAAAACGGGTATATTGCTATTAGCTTTTATGGTTTCTATACAGTTATCAATGTTATTATATTTAAGCAAACTTCCCCCTATTAAAATAAAGTTTACACGAGCTTTATTACATATGTTAACAATTTTAATTGTATTATTAATATCATAATTGTCGGGGTCTATTAAAACACCAAACATTTTTTGTTTTGATGTTTTTTTTTCAATAATTGTATTGTAAATAGACATACATAAGTTATATAGATTGCAATATTAATTAAAATTTTTAAGGCATAGTAATATTTTTTGGTATAATAAGTTAATTAATATTATTTTTTATAATTTCACGCTTTGAAAATTGTTTAAAATTATAAAATATTTTAAGCTAATACAATTAATGAAAAAGTTTGATTTTTTAGTGCTTTTTTGTGTTGTAGTTGTTTTTATTCCTTTTTTTACATCAAATGAAATATATAATTTTTATGTTACGTTTAATAAAGATTATCCTTTAATTATTAGCTTTATAAAATTTGCTATTTTAGCTACTTTCGGAGAGGCTTTAGGATTACGTATTAAAACTGGTCAATATAATCAGAAAGGATTTGGTTTGCTACCTAGGGCCATAGTTTGGGGATTTATAGGAATTACAATTAGTATAGCTTTTAAAATTTTTTATGTAGGAGTGCCTGCATTTTTGGAAGATATAGGGTTGAGTAATATGTCACAAGTTATGAAAGGTCCATTTACTTTTAAAAAATTACTTGGAGCTTTTTCTATATCTGTTGCTATTAATATTATATATGCCCCTGTAATGATGACTTTTCATAAAATCACAGATACTCATATTATAAATAACAAAGGTACATTAAAAGGTTTTTTTAGTAAAGTAAATTTTGAAGAGATAATATGTAACCTTAATTGGAAAGTGCAATGGAATTTTGTTTTTCTTAAAACTATACCTTTTTTTTGGATACCTGCTCATACTATTACTTTTGTTTTACCTCCAGAGTATCAGGTGTTATCAGCTGCTTTATTAAGTATAGTTTTAGGTGTGATTTTAGCCATTGCTGCTCAAAAATCAAAAAAATAAAAATATGTTAAAAAGAGAAAGATGTAAAGATACGCCTATTAATTATGAAATTGTTAATCGTGAACTTTTAGCCTCAGGTATTAACAATATAGGTAAGGCTTCTATTAGGGAAATTAAACGATTAATTGATAATATTGAAAAGGCTACAGGCGATAAATTTATACGAATGGAAATGGGAATACCCGGTTTACATGCTGTAGAATATGGCATAAATGCTGAAATAGAAGCTTTAAAAAATGGTGTAGCTGCTATTTATCCTGATATTGATGGAATAGATATACTCAAATCAGAAATATCTCGATTTGTAAAGCTTTTTCTTGATATCGATGTTAATAAAGCAGGGTGTATACCTACAGTAGGTTCATTGCAAGGTAGTTTCGCTAGTTTTATGACAGTTAATAGATTATATCCTGATAGAGACACTATTTTGCTAATAAATCCTGGGTTCCCCGTACATGCTCAACAAATAAAGATATTAGGTCAAAAATATACAGCATTTGATGTATATGAATATAGGGGCAATAAGTTAAGAGCAAAGCTCGAAAAATACTTTGAACAAGGTAATATTCATTCGTTGTTATATTCTAATCCGAATAACCCTGCTTGGATTTGTTTTACACACGATGAATTAAAAATTATTGGTGAACTTGCAAGTAAGTATGGGGTAATAGTAATGGAAGATTTGGCTTACATAGGTATGGATTTTAGAAAAGATTATTCTAAACCTGGCATACCACCTTTTCAACCCACAATAGGTAAATATACTGATAAATATATACTTTTGATTTCTTCTTCAAAAGCTTTTAGCTATGCTGGCCAAAGAATAGGTATGCTTGTTATTTCGGATGAATTATTTAATTATAATAACGATAATCTTCTCAAATATTATTCTTCTAATAATTTTGGGAATTGTATGTTATTTGGAACCTTATACTCGCTAAGTGGAGGGACTGCACATTCAGCTCAGTATGGGCTTGCTGCTATTTTGAAATCCGTTAATGATGGAATTTATAATTATCGTAATGAAGTTATAGAGTATGGCAGAAAAGCTGCTATAATGAAAAAAATATTCTCTGATAATGGTTTTAAAATTGTATATGATAAAGATATTGATATTCCTATTGCTGATGGTTTTTATTTTACAATCTCTTATCCTGGTTTCACCGGAGAAGAACTTTTAGAAGAGTTTTTATTTTATGGCATAAGTGCAATATCTTTATCAATAACAGGTAGTGACCGTAACGAGGGTTTAAGAGCATGTGTTTCACTTGTTGATAGAAAACAATTTCCTGATTTAGAAAAAAGACTAAAAAAATTTCATAATAATTATCCTATTTGTTATTAATTAAATTTTTAACTTCGTAAAAAATATTTAAGTTTGTTGTTAATAAAAAATTAATGTTTAAAATGGCAAAGATTAAAGGAGAAATTATAATTGATATAGAAAGGTGTAAAGGATGTGAAGTGTGTATCCCCGCCTGCCCTAACAATGTAATAGCTTTAGCTTCTAAAGTTAATACTAAGGGTTATCGTTATGCTATGGTAGTTAATGATAATTGCATAGGCTGTGCTAATTGCGCTATTGTATGTCCCGATGGAGCAATAACTGTTTATAAAGCAAAAGTTAATGTTTGATAAAAAAAATATAAATGAAAGAATTACGTTTAATGAAAGGCAATGAAGCAATTGCCGAAGCAGCTATAAGAGCAGGAGCTGATGGATATTTTGGATATCCCATAACTCCTCAGTCAGAAATTCTTGAATATTTAATGGCAGAAAAGCCTTATGAAAAAACCGGAATGGTGGTTTTACAAGCTGAAAGTGAAGTAGCTGCAATAAATATGGTTTATGGTG
>DAOTOD010000017.1:0-9608 GCA_035451165.1 Bacteroidales bacterium | reverse complement strand
ACCTTTTTGTTTGGTGTTATTTGCTACAGTATCTTTAATTATTTCATATCCAGTATTATTAGATAAAAATCTTTGTACTATGATATTTTGTTTTGCATTGAGATTAGAATTTGTATTAAACGAGCTTCCTAAAGTTAGTTTTAAATCAGGCTTTATAAATGTATAATATTGAATGCCCCAGTTAAAAACAATATCACTTATAATAGTAGAGTTTTTGATTCTTACATTATAAATTTTAGTAGAATCGATGAATATAATACTTCTTATTTTATCAAGAGAGCCAAATAAAAAGGAAGCATTTACTCCAACAGATATATTTTTAATTATTTTAAAACCGTTTCCCCAGTAAAAACGATTGATTCCGCCATTACCTTCGTAAATATAGTTTACATTTCCTAAACTATCTATATATTGAGAAAAAGACATTTTATATCCTGTTTTACTAAAAGGAGTAAGACCAAAACTACTACCCCACCATTTAGTAACAGGGAAACCAAATAATAAATAACCTAAAGAAGTATAGTTATATTTTTGTTTAGTAACACTGTTTTGTAGTATGTTAAAGTAGTTATTTAATCCTACGTCAAAAACGAAAGAAGTTGTATCAAAAGAAGTATAAGAAGCAGGGTTGCCGAAATTAACAGTAGCTTCATTTCTAATTCCTGAAGTAAGGCCTAATCCTAAATTTTGTGCAAATAGATTCTTTTGTGATGTTCCTAACTTATAACGAGAATAAGGTGAACTTATTCGAGTTTGTGCACTTGCAATATTATTAATAATAGTTAAAAATAAAATTATTACTATTAAAGCAATATTATGTTTTAATTTAATTTGCATTGTAATTGTTATAATTAAGAATAAAATTTAATCCTTTTAATACTATATTATGTATTGCAAAGATGTTATTTTTTAATTTTTTTTGCAAAAAAAACATATCACCACCACTTACTATAACTTTTAAATTAGGGTATTTCATTTTATATTGTCCAATAATACCGTCAATTTCACATAAAATTCCATTTATTACACCTGAAAGCATTGATTTTTCAGTAGAATTACCAATTAATTGTGTTTTTTCAATTTTTTTAATTAACGGAAGTTTATTAGTAAAATTATGTAGAGCTTTAAATCTCATCATTATACCTGGTGAAATGGCCCCCCCTAGGTATTCTCCTTTTTTATTAATAAAATCGAATGTTAAGCAAGAGCCGGCAGATATTATAAGTACATCATTTTGGGGGAATAAATAATATGCAGCTACTGCAGCGGCTAAACGATCATTGCCTAATGTATTAGGAGTTTGGTATTTATTTTTTATAGGGAGAGGTATTTTATGAGACATGTTTAATACATGAAAGTTTGAATAAAGATGATTACTAAGTTTTTCAGGGAAATCAATGACGGATGATATAATAACATTAACATTATTATGTTTTTTTATTTTTTCTATATAATTAATTACATTGTTTACAGGAGCTTTTTTATAAATTTTTAAATTTAATAATTTATCCGATTTAAAGGTAGCTATTTTCTTAAGAGTATTACCATAATCAAAAATTAAATTTATAGTATTTTGTTTTTCAGTCATTTGTATAAAAAAAATAAGAAACTTGTTTTTAAAAAAAATCTTATTTACATTTGCACTTTTATTTTAGTGGTGTCGTAGCTCAGTTGGTAGAGCAACGGACTGAAAATCCGTGTGTCGCTGGTTCAATTCCAGCCGACACCACTTGTGAGAGCTGCTGTTATAAGCAGCTCTTTTTTTATATTTTTTTTACTAAACTATGCATATATTTAATTATTATTTAATAATGATTATATTAAATTTTTTCTAATTAATGGTAGATTATAATATAAAAATTTTTTTTCCCTTTTTGAACTAATATATATTTATTATTTATTAAAAAGTTTTTGTTAATTATCATATTTTCATTTTTAACTAACGTTTTATTTATTTGTAGGCCATTTTCTTTAATAGTTCTTTTTACTTCACTTTTACTATTAAATATGTTAGTTTTTTCGGTTAATAGGTTTATTATATTTATTTCTTCATCTAATATATTATGGGGTAAATAAAATTTTGGGACTCCTTCAAATATTTGTAAGAATAAAGATTCAGGTAAAGCTTTTAAGGTCTCTTCTGTAGTTTTACCAAATAATATATTTGAAGCTGTTATGGCTGTTTCTAAGTCTTTTTCTGAGTGAACTATTTTAGTTAACTCTTCAGCTAATGTTTTTTGTAATAACCTGTTATGAGGTGTTTCGCTATGTTTTTTTTCTAGTTCCTGTATTTCTGCTTTATTGTATAAAGTAAATATTTTTATATATTTAGCAGCATCTTCATCTGAGCAATTAATCCAAAATTGATAAAATTTGTAAGGTGAAGTTTTAGTTGGGTCAAGCCATACGTTTCCTTCTTCTGTTTTTCCGAATTTTCCTCCATCGGCTTTAGTGATTAATGGGCAAGTTATTGCAAAAGCTTCTTTGCCAGTTTTGCGTCTTATTAATTCTGTACCTGTGGTAATATTGCCCCATTGGTCAGAGCCGCCCATTTGTAGTTTGCAATTGTATTGTTCGTAAAGATGTAAGAAATCATATCCTTGTACTAGTTGGTATGAGAATTCAGTAAAAGATATACCTGTTTCAAGTCTTTTTTTTACAGAATCTTTAGCCATCATGTAATTTATAGTTATATGTTTACCTATGTCTCTTACAAAATCAAGGAATGACCATTTGCACATCCATTCATAATTGTTCACTAATATAGCTTTATTAGGAATCTCTGATTCAAAATCAAGGAATTTCATTAATTGTTTTTTTATACATTCTTGATTATGAAGTATAGTTTGTTTGTCTAATAAATTTCTTTCTTCGGATTTTCCTGAAGGATCACCTATCATTCCTGTAGCACCTCCTAATAACACAATAGGTTTGTGTCCACATAATTGAAAATGTTTTAACATCATGATAGAAACTAAGTGTCCTATATGAAGTGAGTCAGCTGTGGGATCAATGCCTACATACCCAATAATCATCTCTTTATTTAGAGCGTCAGAAGTGCCTGGCATAACGTCGTGTATCATTCCTCTCCATTTTAGCTCTTCAATAAAATTTTTCATTGTAAATAATTTTTGAGATTAATTTTAGTTTAAAAAATAAAGCTGTAAAAATAATAAAAGCTGAAAATACTAATAAAAAAATTGTTATTTAAATTAAGGTTGAATTTATCTAATAATGACCATTTTACCGAAAGAATGATTAAAATATTGTTTAGTAGCTGCATCATTTTTCTCTATTGTTTGTCCTTGAATATCAGTTATTACACGATATAAGTAAACACCGTTAGCAAGTTTATCTCCGAATTCATCTCTTCCGTCCCATGCATAAGTTGTAATATTTCGGCCAATGTGTATAGGTCCAATTTCTTCTTTAGTAATTTCTTTTACAATTTTACCAGAAATTGTCATTATTTGAATTTTAAAATTAGTTGGTATTTCAGAGCCAGTAAGTGTAAAAACAAAATGAGTTGAAGTAGAAAAAGGATTAGGCCAATTTAATACATCAGTAATTGTTGATTTATTAATCACTTCAAAAGATATTTTAAAATCATTTAAGCCAGATTGATTTTTTGAAACATCTTGTGCTTGAACAGTAAGTAAATATTTACCATCAGTATCAAAATTAGGATTCCATTCTGCTTTACATATGTTATTAGTAGAAGTTGCAGGATAAAATTTTATTATTTCTTGTGAGCCATTTCTAAAATAAATTCTTCTATCGATTGTTTCATTTGGATAACGTATAAATATTTTAAAGGCAGAAGTATCTTTTAAAAGTATATAACGATTTTCATCATTTAAAGAAATTTGTATTATTGGTTTAGCCGATACTATGTCTCCGTTTAGAATATGTATGCCATCAAAAGTAACATCAAGTATAGGGTTAATTTTATCTTGTAAAACATAAAAATTTATTTCGCCTGTATTATTAAAATGATATTGTTCGGGTTGATCATTATCAGGATTAATTTCTATCCATAAATTATTATTACCTGGGATATTTTTTGTTGAGAAATTTATTGAATCTATTACAATGTTTCCAGCTAAAAGTGGCTTAAGCCGTTTTTTTAATAAAGGAATGATATTTCTGGAATTGTCAATAAGCCAATATTTAACTAATACACTATCAGCATTATATTCACTTACGTTTTGTATAGCACAGCTAAACCTCACTGTATCGCCTTCTTGTAAGGTGTCTTTATAAAAGTGAAAATAATTTGAAGGAGTTAATGCTAATTCTGGCACTGCTTCATAAATTACTTGCCAATATTTTATTAAAGCAGGGGTACGAAGTGAATCATCTTTCATAAAAGCAATTAATTTAATATATGGATAAATGTTAGCATTAATTTTTGTATTTAAGTTGTAAATATCAGAAGAATCAGGGGGTAAGTTAGAAATAAGTGTATCGACTGAAAAATCGTATTTGATTCCGATAACATTTAGGCGAACATAGTCAGTATTAATTAAATCTGTGTGGGTTTGTTTCCAGTGCAAAGATGTCCATTTAAGAGCTGGGCCAATAATTTCGGATTCTACGTAACCTTCATTCCATTTAGTTATTATGCTGTCATTAAGTTGAATAATAGATGATTGAGAAGCTCCAATTACTTCTCGAGTATTGATACCTATAGTATCACCTTTTATGCCCATAAATATGTATGGTATTTTATCGGGTAATGTTCTTATATTAGCAAACCCAAAAGACTCAAAAGATTCATATAAGCCTTCTTCAAATGAAGGTGCATTATGATTGCGATGACTATAACCCATAATATAATGACCTTGTGGTATTTGATCTAAAAAGTTTTTTATTTTGTTACGCCAAATAACGGAGCTAGTATAAAAGTCGAAAGCTCTTACATTATAATTTTTACAATGCCAATTACCGTAAGGGCCATAGTTACATGGGTTTGAATAACCACAAGTGTCATAACTTATCCATGTATTACCAGTTATAGGGTTTAAAATTACAAATTTCATCCCATCGCCTGTAGGGCCAATGCAGCACCATAAATCAATTACATCTCCGTTAATTTTTATATATTCTTCTGCCCAAGGAATATTAGGATAATAACCTGTTTGAATATTGATTGATTTTATATTATCAACGAATTCAAGCTTTCTAGATAGCTTGTTATATTTTATATAATTATAGTTGTTATTTTTAAACTGAAAAAAATGAGATTGTCCCCATCCTTTTTTGTTTGTTATTATTTGAAAAGAACTTTCTCTCCAGTTGTAAGAACCTGAATATAACGAATCTATCGATACACGCCAGAAATAAACTATGCTATCGGTAGTGATAGGTAATTGAGGTGTCCATTCTATAACGCCTCCTTGGTGATTAATGTTATAGGTTATTTTTAAAGGGCTATTAAATAAATCTGTAGTGTCAAGTTCAAATACATAATTAGCCTTAGGGGAAAAAGGGTAACCGGTAGAAGCTTTAAGAATCACGTTAGAAGATGGGATAATAGCATATTTATAAGGGTATATAGGAGTGATATCAGCAGATTTTATAAATAAATTAACTTGTACATTATTATTTGCTTCAGAAAATTCAGCTATTTCATTATATGCGTCAAGTCTTATAATAAATTGGTTTAATCCTATACCTTTTATTTTATCAACAGGCATTTTAATGGATATAGTGTCTTTAAATAATGTAGCTTTGACTCTTATTATAGTATCAAATGTAGATTGGTCAGGGAATATACGTCTTATTTCTATAAAGAAGAAATCATTAATAGCTTTGCCTATATTAGTTGAAATTATATTAATGTAAAAAGTATCTATTTCATTAGTAACATTTGGTGGGGTATAAAATATTGAATGATTGTTTATTGTATAATCGGGCAAATTGCTGTAATTAATTTTAATAGCTGGGTCTCCGTGTAATGTCATTTCAAGACAAACAGCTTTTACATAAATAGAATTATTTTGTATATTTTTAATAGTATTTTGGATACATTGACCTACAGGCTTACCATAATTTTTATAAGCTATATTTTTATAAAATTCGGAGCTATATTTATTTAAAGAAGCATCTTCACTTTTAGAAATGGTTGCAAGATAACCTATTACGCCTTTATTTTCAATAAGTACAAATTCTTCACTTGAATTTATAGAATTTCCATATATGTCACCTGCAAAACATGAGTTTGCAAGTAAAAAAGGATATTTTCCATAGTTATTATATTCTGATGGATGATCAATGCTTTGATCAAATCCTATTCCTGCAGCATGACCAAAAAATGTCATAAGAGAAACTCCTTTATTAATAAGGTTTCGTAGGGAATCAGATTGATTTATTTGAATGGGAGCAGATGAGGTTTTCAAAAAAGTAAAAACATTGCCACCAAACAAAGTATCTTCGATAGTTTTTTTATAATTATTTAAGTAATTTACAAAAATATTTTGTTCATTTATACTTTGGCCCCCTCCGAAGTGTAATATATTTTTCATCCATTCTTTAGGTGATGCTTGTTCGGCTTCGTATTGGATAGCTTTATTTAAATATAAAGTCACTTGTTCAGGCGTTTTAGCAGCTAAACGTCCTGTTGGAATAGCTGGTTGATATAAGTTGTCTAATATTCCTGTTGTTAGACGAATATCAGAAGGAGGTACTCCTAATGATGGTACGAGAGTACCTGCCCAATATGTTGTATTTTTTCTATATGAGGGGTTGTCGCCGTCTGTACCAGCTCTATATGCTTTACCTATAATAAATAGGGCTTTAGGTTTTGTATAGCTGTTATACCATAAATAGCGCATATAATTTTTTATGGCTAATGGATTTTTTCTTATTCCGTATGAAAATTGATCATATAATTGGTCAATGTCAATTACTTGTGCAATGTAGCCTGTTGAGTTTCTATAATTTTTATATTGTAAAGCTTCGTTCCAAAGAGATTTATGAGTAATAATAAAATAATCGGAGTTTATATATATATTAGAAGTATAATTAACAAATTTGGCATAGTTAGTAGGTTCAGTATTAACAGGGGTAATTTGTGATACAAGAATCACCTGACTATCAGAGAATAACCAACATTCTTTTTCTCCCCCTGAATTAGGTATTAGGGCATTGAAGTTATTACCATTTTTGATAGTTTTAATAAGACGATGGTTTGTTATATCCAATATTATAGCTGTATCAGTATTAGGGATATTAAAATTAGAAAAGCTGATATATGTTTTATTTTGGCCTTGTGCATCATATATTGAAAAATTAAAAGGTGCAGAAGTATTAATTTCTGTTTTATGTGGATATTTAATAGAAATGAATGCTATTGTATTTCTATCGGCTCCGTTGTTAGGTAAAGGTATTGATGAAAAAATGAATGTGGTATTGTTAGAGCCTAATTTTGCTGGGTCTATGTATTTTGAAAAATTAAGAATTTTATACCCTTCGTATGTTGTATCAATGGTAACATCTGCAAATTTTATAATTACGTGATGGTCGGGGGATAAAGATGCATAATTTGATGCACCAATTAGTTTAAAATCAATTTTTGCTGCAGGACCAGCAGCGAAAACATTAGTAGTAGGCACAGTTTTAGTAATAGATTGTCCTAAGCTAAAACCATCATCAAACCAACCTTCACCTACAGTATAATCAGGGTCAGTGGCTCCGTAAGAGTTAGTTTCTCCTAAAAAATATTTTGAAGTATAATCTACACGTGAAGTTTTATATATATAAGAAGCTGGAGAATATGAACTAAAATTATAATCGTTTTCAATAATTACTCTTTTACTAGGTGATATAACCCAATTGTTATTAAATGTGAGATAATAACTAGCTGTATCTGTAAAAAGACTATAATTAGGATTTCCTTGATTTTCAGGTTTATCGTATAAATAAGTATCGAGCCATCCATCGTTTTTTTGAGCATAAAATTCAATATAATCATCTGGGTCAAATACTCCATCATTTTCGCCTTTTACGTATATGTATTGTTCAGTCCCTTTGCCAAATATTTGAAAACTTCTGGGGTCAGGGTTGCCGGATAATATTCCTGCAGCTTGTAGTGTTGAATAAGTAATTCGATAAATACCAGTTGTATAAACATTTATGCGATAGTATTGTTTATTGTAATCAATCCATTCATTACCAAAAGTTTGGGCTAAAATAATATTTGATATAATTAAAAATAAAAACTGTAATGATATTTTTTTTAGTAAACTCATTATTAATAATGCTTTTAAATTATTGAGTATTTTTTATGTCTGATTTTTTGTTAATATTAATCTTAATAGAAAAAACATTTGAATATAATGCTATTGATTTATCGCCAATATCAGTTAATGCATAGTCAATAAATAAAGATTTTTTTATAACAATTCCTAAACCCATATTAGGTTGAAAAGTAGTAATTTTTTTATTTTCATTATTAGTTTCTTTTTGGAAATTGCCAATACCTGCTCTATAGTAAATTATATTTTTATAATTGACTTCAATTCCTACTTTAGGATCAATGCTTATTAAATTACTTTTGACAAGTACGTTACGTTTTTTATCAAATGTAAAATCAAAGTTTATTTCAGGCATAAAATAAAAATTGTTTTTTAATTGAAAGTTCTTACTTATTCCTGCCAATAGTTTAGGTACAGTAATTTCAGTAGAGTTAGTCGGAATATCATTACCAGTTATTAAAAACACATCTTTCATATTTTGTGGCAGGTCATAGTCCCATATATTAAAAGTTGAGGTTATATCTTTACCTGTAATAGCAAATAACCAGTTGTTGTAATTGTAGTTTATTCCTGCATCGAGACCAAATCCCCATGCTTTTGCAAAATCTCCAATATGGCGATATATAATTTTTACATTACCTCCATAGTTAATTTTTTTGTTTTTGTTCTTTCGTGCATACGAAAATAAAAAGGCATTATCTACAGCTGAAAAAGAAGAGATTTTTGTGAAATCAATATTACCTTGATTATCTACTAAGTCTATAGTATTTGGTATATCATCAATTCCAAAGCGTATGTATGAAAAACAAAGTGCACTTTTTTCGTCAATTTTAGCTGCAATAGCAGCATAATCATATTTAGCAATTCCTGCAAAATACTCTGAGTGCATAAGACCAACTTGTAAATTAGATGTTATAAAAACTAAATTAGCAGGGTTCCAGTAGCCAGAGGTTACATCGTTAGTGCTTGATAAAACAGCATTAGACATTCCTAAGGCTCTAGCTCCTACACCGAGTGACATAAATTCATTACTGTATTTTAAGGCTTGTGCAGCAACATGATTGAATGAATTTAGAGTGATAGTAAGTAAAAAATAGTAAAAACATAATTTTAATAATTTTTTAATTAGCAAATTCATAAATAAGTTAAACTTGATAAACAAAGATATTATGAAAAAATTAATTTATTTAAAAATAAATATAACTAAATGTTGTTATAGTTTATGCTTACAAAATTAACGTTTTTATATTATAACACATTTATTATAAATTATTAAAGTTTTATTTCATTTTAATAAAAAATGTATACATATGTATTATTTTTAGAATTAGGGGAAATAAATTTTATTAT
>DAOTOD010000016.1:4588-9791 GCA_035451165.1 Bacteroidales bacterium | reverse complement strand
TCTATAATTGTTTGAGAGTTAATATGTTCAGGCAAAGGCATTTGTACTATTAATCCATCAATTTCATTATCTTTATTCACAAAATTAATTATATCTAATAGTTCTCTTTCCGTAACATTTTCAGGCAAACGATAAACTGTTGATATAAATCCAACTTCTTTACAAGCTTTTTCTTTATTAGCAACGTAAGTTTGACTTGCAATATTTTCTCCTACTAATATAGCTGCTAAATGTGGTGCTTTACGTCCTTCACTTAGCATTTTTCTAACTTCATTTGCTATATCTTCTTTTATAACATTTGCTATTTGCTTACCATCTATTATTGGCATAATTAATATTTTATTTTTTATTCATTTGATATTTTCTCATATTCATAATATTTTTAATTCCACCACCGGCAATTGACTTCATAATTTTCCGTGTATCTTCAAATTGTTTAATTAAAGTATTAACTTGTTGAACATCAGTACCACTCCCTAAAGCTATTCTTTTTCTTCTACTTCCATTAATTATATCAGGATTAGCTCTTTCTTCAGGTGTCATAGAATAAATTATAGCTTCAATACTTTTAAAGGCGTCATCGCTAATATCTATATCCTTAATTATTTTATTCATGCCGGGTATCATCGACACAAGGTCTTTGATATTTCCCATTTTTTTTATTTGTTTTATTTGCTGCAAAAAATCATTAAAATTAAATTGATTTTTTACTATTTTTTTCTGTAATTTTTTAGCTTCTTCAGCATCAAACTGTTCTTGAGCACGTTCTACAAAGGATACTATATCACCCATACCAAGGATCCTGTTAGCCATTCTGTCAGGATAAAAGACATCAATAGCATCAATCTTTTCTCCAATACTTACAAACTTAATTGGTTTATTAACAACTGCTTTAATAGTAAGGGCAGCTCCACCTCTTGTATCACCATCAAGTTTAGTAAGAACAACTCCATCAAAATTTAGCCTATCATTAAAAGCTTTAGCAGTATTAACAGCATCCTGACCTGTCATTGCATCAACCACAAAAAGAGTTTCATGAGGATTAACAGCATTTTTAATAGCAGCAATTTCATTCATCATTTCTTCGTCAATAGCAAGGCGCCCGGCTGTATCAATAATAACTACGTTAATACCATAATCTTTAGCATGCTGTATAGCTTTTTTAGCAATATTTACAGGATTATTATTATCTTCACTATAAACATTAACATTTATTTGTTGCCCTAATAGTTTTAATTGGTCTATTGCAGCAGGTCTATATATGTCGCAAGCAACTAATAAAACGTTTTTACCTCTTTTGTTTTTTATATAATTAGCTAATTTAGCAGCTAATGTTGTTTTACCAGAGCCCTGTAAGCCTGCTAATAAAATTACAGCAGGACTTCCTTTTAAGTTTAAATCAACTTTTTCATGCCCCATTAAACTGACAAGCTCGTCATAAACTATTTTAACCATCAACTGACCAGGAGCTACCGATGTCAAAATTTTTTGTCCTAAAGCTTTATTTTTAACCTCATCAGTAAAACTTTTAGCTATCTTATAATTTACATCCGCTTCAATCAATGCTTTTCGAACTTCTTTAAGAGTATCAGCTACATTAACTTCTGTAATATAACCATGTCCCTTTAAAACTTTAAAAGCACGTTCAAACTTTTCAGATAAACTTTCAAACATTTTTCTCAAATTTTAACATTATGCAAAAGTAATGATTAATATTTAAAGCTAAAATATAATCTTAATTGTTTTTTGAACTAACACTATAAAATTGATAATTTTTATCTCCTAATAAAGGCAGAAATGAAAAACTCTAAAGATAAAATATTACAGCTTATTTAATTAAGTTTGATAATAGAAAAACGAATATTTTTAACAGTATTTTTACAACAATAATCCCAATCATACCGTTGTATCTTATTGTAATTGCTCACTAATTTTAATTTCATTTTAAAAACTTTTTCCAAGCCGTTTCTTCCTGACAGTTGATTATTTATTTGAATATCAATACATTTCATAAAATTAATACCAAAATAGACGCAATCCCACGTTTGAGTTTAATAATATTACTTCGCAATAACTGAAGACTAATATTACCGCTTTTGTAATAAAATTTGATTTAGCGTTTTTTAGCATTCGCTATGAAAGATTTATGTTTAAAAAATGTAAGATACATAAATACAAATATTTAGCTTAAAAACTACTAAAATATATTTTTTGTATATTGTAGTTTTAGTAGTACTTAGCGAATGATTGGCATAAGTTAATTAACATTTAGTCGTTAGATAATTTTTAATGCAGTTAAAAAACTAAAGCCCGATAGCCAAAAAGCTATTTATAATCAAATTTATATGCCAAAAGCTATATTGTAACTAACGCAATTACAACGTAATACAATCGAATAGACCGCCCCGCCAATAAGGATTAGCGGGAAAACCTCTCACATCACTGTACGTATTGGTTTCGTATACAGCGGTTCATTAAGATGCAGAACAATTTTATCGTAATAATCAAGCATAGCAGTATAGCCTCTTTTGCGTAAGCGTTCTAAAGTAATAGTTGTTACAAGAATTGGGCTCTGGACTACTGCCATCCGTCTTTTCTTGTTCTACTCCATTGATAGGCATGTTCTTTATCAATACCTAATCGTATCAGATTTTCCCTTTTCCTCTCAGACTTCTTGCAGAAATGCCATATACAATACCTTAAAAAACGATTGCGTACCCAACTGTCAAGTTCCTTGAGCTTACACTTGATATTTACTATACGAAAATATTCAAGCCAGCCTCGTTGAACCTATTTCAGCCTTTGTATTCTTTCATCAAAAATATAGGGAGAGGAAGTAGTTTTTCTTGTAATAGTTTTAAGTTTTTGTTTAATTGATTTCCAGCTTTTATCATTTACTACTAACTAATATTTGTCTCTCTCCCTTTATATAAGTGGAAACGAAACCGGACCCAAATATATTAAAGTTTACAGGTTTACGTATGCCGCTTTTCTCCCTGTTGATAGGTAGTTTTAATTTGTTCTTTATAAATAAATATATATTATTACCTGTCTGGCGTGCTACATATAGTATAGCCATTTGCGTATAAGGCGCATTGTGAGAAGATATTTAATCTTACGATACAGGAGTTGCAACAGTGTTTATTTCAACCTAAAAGTATACCGGTATTTCAACTCAAAAGCACACCAGTATATTAAAATTTTATTATTCTAAAAAAATTACAAAAAATAAAAATAGCTGTTTATAGAAAAATGTTTTTGCAAAAAAAACTTAAAAATTCATTTTCATCTTGCCCGCAATTGATATATCGTATTACTGGTATGGCTTTAAGACATGGATAAAATGTTTTTGAAAAAATGATTTTTTTCAATTTATTTCTAAAAAAATCAAAATATAAGTGAATTGTACATTAAATAAATGCTTTTAATATTTAGCTATTGATTAAAATGCTTTATTTATAATATTTTTAATTAAGGCTTAACAAAAAAATATTAGCACTGTAAAAACAATTGTAAGTGATTGATATTCAGGGGAAATTCCAATACTATCACCAAGAGTTATAATAGCAGTAGGGTCAATTGCTGCAGATTCAATTTTCCATGCCTTACCTGAAGGTACTGTTTGTAAAGAAGTTATATTTAGTAGATTCTCAAATTGTAAAGAATTATCACCTACTTGAGAAGGAATAATAGCATATTGTAACACATAAATAGAATTAACTTTGTTTCCAACATTAAGCGTTTGACCTTCTTTTAACCAATAAAGAAATCCCGATAAGTTAATAGCTGTAGCACGAATACCATCTATTATTATTGTAGGTACTGTTTGAGCAGATACTTTAAAACATAATACTACCAATAATATAATAATTACCTTATAAATATCATAAACTTTTCTTATAATAATATAATTTAAATTTTTATTTATATTTCAAAATTTAATTAAAATAACAACATTTGTTGCTATTTATTTTATAAAATTTTATCATTTGTATTTTTATAAAAAATAATAAAATATTTTTGCAACTTTATGGGTATATTATTTTAATTTTATAAATTATTTTGTTTATTAACTAAATGAACTCTTACATATTTTAATATTATTAAATAAAGTCAATAAAATAAACTATTAAAATTGAAAAATAATTATAAATAAATTTTTGAACAATGAAAAAGGTATATATACAAATATTTTTAACATTATTAATTACTATTCTCTTTCATAATACACAACAAGCTCAAGAACAAAAACAAGATACAATAGGAGAAATAGCAGCCAATCAGGAAGCTGAAATCATATACAATGAAGGTATAGTAAAGCTTATTCAAGATAACGATTATGTTAGTGCAATGAAAAGTTTTTCAGATGCAATTAAAATAAAACCTGAATTAGATAAAGCATGGTATAATATAGGATATATACAATGTACACATTATAATGATTATACTAATGCAGAAGAAAGCTTTACTCATGCAATTAATTTAAAACCTAACGCTAATTATTACTTAGGAAGAGGGCTAAGCCGATTTTATCTGAATAAATTCTTATTAGCAGAAGAAGATTTAAAAGAAGCTATAAATTTAAATAATAAATTAAGTAACGCCTATTACTACTTAGGTGCTTGTAATTTTATGAATAAGAATTATGAGCAAGCCATAGAATATTATACTTCAGCTATACAAATCAATAAAAACAATGCTTACATATACAATGACAGAGGGCTTTGTTATTTTAAACTTAAAAATTATCAAAATGCTTTAAAAGACTTTACTAAAGCATCGGAATTAAAAACTAATTTAAGTTTTATCTTTAATAATCTTGGAGCAACTCAAATGCTTGTAGGTGACAAAAATTCTGCAAGAATAAATTTTGAAATAGTAGCTAATACTACAAATCAAACTATAGCTTCTTTAAATAATTTAGGTGCTTTTAAATCAGAAAATGATGATCAACAAGGAGCTATTGAAAACATGAAAAAGTGTCTTGAAATAAATAATAAATACGTGCCTGCTCTTATTAATATGGGAATTGCTAAATATAGGTTAAAAGATTACCAAGGTGCTGTAACATATTTTACGGAAGCTATTAAAATAGATCCTGAAAACGCTGAAGCTTATTTTAATAGAGGTATAGCAAAAGAAATGACAAGAGACACAAAAGGAAGCTGTGATGACTGGAAGCATGCATCAACATTAGGAATTA
>DAOTOD010000016.1:0-4578 GCA_035451165.1 Bacteroidales bacterium | reverse complement strand
GCAGAAGAATATATTAAAAATCAATGTAAATAAATTAAGTAATATTAAACACATGAACTTTATTAAAATTTTTACAAATAAAACAAACATAATAATAATTACTATTTTATTTATTAGTAATAACATCCTATCTCAAAATCAGGATGTACCTTTCTTAAAAAGCTCTTTCTCACAGCAAAAAAAGGAATTAAAAATTGCTAAAAGAAACATAAAAAAAGGAGACCAATATTACAAAAAAGGCAGTGGTATGTATATAAATGCCTTAAATTACTACAGTAAAGCATGGGAGTTTAATCCTAATAATGCTATGTTAAACTATAAAATAGGACGTTGTCTTATAAATTCTATTAAAAAGGCATCTGCTTTAAAATATTTCGAAAAATCTTATGAACTTAATCCTAACGTTGCAAAAGATATAAATTATTTCTTAGGACAAGCATATCAACTTAACAATGAATTTGACAAAGCTATTAGTGCTTATAATAATTATAAATCAACATTATCTCCCCAAAGTTTATTATCAAAAAATGCTATTAATATAGCAACTATTGATAAAAAAATAGCGGAATGTAATCATGCTAAAATTTTAATTAACAATCCAGTAAGGGTTTTTATTGATAATTTAGGATCTAATATTAATACCGAATATCCTGACTATGCTCCAGTAATTAGTAAAAAAGATGATATAATGTATTTTACTTCTAAGCGAGAAAATACAACAAAAAATAAACGCAATGAAAATAACAATATGAAATTTTATGAAGATATCTATGTATCGTACAATGTTAATGGTGTATGGAGCGAAGCAAAAAATAATGATATTGACTTAAATACATCCTTTAATGATGCTACTGTTAATTTATCACCTGATGAAAAAATAATTTATATATACAAAGGTTCTAAAGGAGGAGATATTTATTCAGTTATATTAAAAGACAAAAGTAAGTTTGGTAAAGTAAAAAAACTTAACAAATTTATAAATAGTAAAGCTCATGAAACTTCTTTATGTATTACCAAAGATGGTAATACAATTTACTTTACAAGCAACAGAAGTGGTGGTTTAGGTGAAGGAGACATTTACTACATAACAAAAAACTATAATAATAAATGGGAAAAGCCGATTAACTTAGGGCCAGTAATTAATACTCCATACGATGAAAACAGTGTGTTTTTGTCAGAAGATGAACAAACATTATACTTTTCTTCTAAAGGCCATAATAGCATGGGAGGATATGATATTTTTAAAAGCGTTAAAACAGAAGATGGCAAATGGGGACCACCTGAAAATTTAGGTTATCCTATTAATACCCCAGCAGACGAATTATATTTTAAAATTCTACCTGAAGGTAATAAAGCCTATATGGCTTCAACAAGAGATGAAGGCATAGGCGATTATGATATTTTTATGATTACTTTTTTAGGACCTGAAAAACCTTTACAACCTATATTTGATGTTGACTTACCCGCCTTCTTGATTACAAAACCAGAAAAAATACTTCAACCAGAAGAAATGATAAAACTAAAAACACTAAAACAAACTATAGTAAAAGGTACTATAAGCGATGATTTTTCATCAGAACCCATTAGTGCAGTTATTGAAATAATAGATAATAAAACAAATACCATAATAAATACTATTAAAGCTTCACCTACAGGCAATTATATGATTTCATTACCATCGGGTAAAAATTATGGTATAGCTGTAAAAGCTGAAAATTACCTTTTTCATTCTGAAAACTTTGATATACCTGCAACAACAGAATACCAAGAAATTACAAAAGATATCAAAATGAAAAAAATTGAAGTTGGCACAAAGATAGTACTTAACAACATATTTTTTGATTTTGGCAAAGCTACTTTACGCCCTGAATCAAAAGCAGAATTAGATAGATTGACAAACCTTATGAAAGAAATGCCTGAGTTAAAAATAGAAATTTCAGGCCATACTGATAATAAAGGTAATCCAAAGTCAAACCAAATATTGTCAGAAAAACGTGCTAAAGCTGTTGTTGATTATTTAATAGCTAATGGTATTAGTAAAGACCGTCTCAAGTATGTGGGTTATGGCCAAACTCAACCAATAGCTTCTAATGATACGGATGAAGGCAGGCAACTAAATCGTCGTACAGAATTTAAAATTTTAAGTAAATAATTTTATTAAATAAAATTACCCCAAGTTTCTCTATCTAAACTTCTATAATGAATAGCTTCAGCAATATGATGGACTTGTATATTAGGGCTATTATCAAGGTCAGCAATAGTACGGGCTACTTTAAGAATTCTATCGTAAGCTCTTGCCGATAATTTTAATTTATTCATTGCTATTCTTAATATATCAACACTTGCATCATCAATTTTACAATAAGTTTTCAACATTTTAGATGTCATATGGGCATTACAATAAACTCCTTTAACATCTTTAAAGCGGTGTTCTTGTATATTTCGTGCTTTAATAATTCTTTCTCTTATTACAATGCTTTTTTCTCCTTGTTTTACATTTATTAATTCTTTAAAAGGTATAGGAGTAACTTCAACGTGTAGGTCTATTCTTTCTAACAAAGGGCCTGATATACGTGCAAGATATTTTTGTATCATTCCTGGAGTACATGTACATTTAACTTCAGGATGATTATAATAACCGCATGGGCAAGGGTTCATAGCAGCAACAAGCATAAAACTAGCAGGATAATCAATGCTCATTTTAGCTCTAGAAATTGTAACTATTCGTTCTTCTAATGGTTGTCTTAGCACTTCTAATACAGCTCTTTTAAATTCGGGTAGTTCATCAAGAAAGAGAACACCATTATGAGCCATAGAAATTTCGCCAGGATGAGGGACGCTGCCACCACCTACTAAGGCAACATCACTTATTGTATGATGAGGGCTACGAAATGGCCTTTTAGTTATAAGTGAAATATTTTTATTTAATTTACCAGCTACTGAATGAATTTTAGTTGTTTCGAGAGCTTCATCAATTGTTAAAGGAGGTAAAATACCAGGTAAACGTTTTGTTATCATAGTTTTACCGGAGCCAGGTGGTCCAATTAAAATCACATTATGCCCACCAGCTGCTGCTATCTCTAAAGTTCTTTTGAGATTTTCCTGCCCTTTCACATCTGCGAAATCAGCTTCAAAATCATTCATTCCGTTAAGAAATTCTTGTCGTAAATCAGTTACAACAGGTTTTAAATTTTGTTCACCATTAAAAAATTTTATTACTTCACTTATATTATTGACTCCATAAACATTAATATTATTAACAATAGAAGCCTCTTTAGCATTTTGTAAAGGCAATATTACCCCTTTAAATTTTCTTTTCATAGCTTCTATAGCAATAGGTAAAGCTCCTGTAATAGGTTGCAAAGTACCATCTAATGATAATTCTCCCATTATAATAAAATCTCCTACAGTTTCATATTTTATTTGTTCAGAAGCGGCCAAAATACCAATAGCTATCGTAAGATCATAAGCAGAGCCTTCTTTACGTATATCAGCTGGAGCCATATTAATTACAATCTTTTTCCCTGGTATTTTATATCCATTATTTTTTAAGGCCGCTTCTATACGTTGATGACTTTCTTTTACGGCATTATCTGGTAATCCTACTAAAAAAAACTGTATCCCTGTGTCAATATTAACTTCTATTGTAATAGTAATAGCCTTAATGCCTAACAAAGCACAACCATAAGTTTTAACTAACATATGTAATAAGAATTGTAAAAAAGTAAAAGTATAATTACAAGTGTTAAGTTAATAATACGCAATTAGTAAAAACTACATTTAAGAGTTTAAATAAGAGAACTTTATGATAAGACAATGTATTTTATATTATTTCAACGAGTATAGTATTTTTAGAAACATGGTCACCCACTTTAACATTTATTTTCAATATTTTCCCGGGGACTTCAGTAACTATATCATTGTACATTTTCATAGCTTCAAGTACTAATATTTTATCACCCGCATTAACTTTAACACCTTCTTTAACATATATTTTTTTTATAATACCGGGGATAAAAGCTGTTATTTGTTTAGGATTATCACGTACATATGTTTTTTTGTTTTCATATTTTTTAGGGAATAAAGTACGATATTTAGTATCATCAATTTCTAGTATTTGATATTTAGATTTTTCTTTAGAATCCATAATATAAAAAATAACTTTTATTTTTAGATAATTTGTTATGACTTAGTTTTTATAATAATTAAAAAGGAGGTATACCATGTTTTTTGTATGGACGATTTTCAGTTTTAGAGGCAGATATTCTTAAAGCATGGACAAGCATATGTCGAGTTTTATCGGGTTCAATAACAGCATCAACGTAGCCATAAGCTGCTGCCACATATGGATTAGCAAATTTTTCTTTATATTCTTTTATTTTAATTTTGCGCATTTCTTCCGGGTTTTCTGCATTTTGAATTTCATTTTTAAAAATAATTTTAGCAGCTCCTTCGGGGCCCATAACGGCTATTTCAGCAGTAGGCCAAGCAAACACAAAATCTGCTTTTAAGTGATGAGAACACATAGCTATATATCCACCACCATAAGCTTTACGAAGTATCACTGTCATTTTAGGT
>DAOTOD010000015.1:0-9848 GCA_035451165.1 Bacteroidales bacterium | reverse complement strand
CTTATAAAATTAGCTGATAGACTGCATAATATGCGTACCTTAGATTCTATGCCTCCTGAAAAACAATTAAAAATAGCTTCTGAAACTACTTATCTTTTTGCTCCATTAGCTCATCGTTTAGGACTTTATAATATTAAGACTGAACTCGAGGATCTTGCGCTAAAATATACGGAACCAGAAGTATATAATACTATAGTCGAAAAATTAAAAGAAACTGAACAAGAGCGAAAAAGATTTATTAATAAATTTACATTTCCAATTAAGCAAGTTCTTACAGAAAGAGGAATACCTCACGTAATAATAAGTAGAACTAAGGCTATAGCTTCGATATGGAATAAAATGAAGGTTAAAGCTATACCTTTTGAAGAGGTTTACGATTTATTTGCTGTTAGAATTATTGTAGATTCTCCTATTGAAACTGAAAAGGAAGATTGCTTGAGAGTTTATGGTATAGTTACTAACCTTTATAGCCCTAAGCCAGATAGAATAAGAGATTGGATATCAAACCCTAAAGCTAATGGTTATGAGGCTTTGCATACTACTGTTATGAGTAATGTTGGTAAATGGGTTGAAGTACAAATAAGATCTCGTAGAATGGATGAAATAGCTGAAAAAGGTTATGCTGCCCATTGGAAATATAAAGGAAATTTTGGTAACACAGAAAATAGCCTTGATGAATGGCTTAATAAAATAAAAGAATTGTTAAAAAATCCTAATTCTAATGCTCTTGACTTTATAGAAGATTTTAAAGCTAATTTATTCGCAGATGAAATTTTTGTTTTTACTCCTAAGGGAGAAAGTAAAAAATTACCATTAGGTTCAACAGTAATAGATTTTGCTTATGCAATACATTCCGAAATAGGTAATAAATGTATAGGAGCTAAAGTAAATTATAAGCTTGTGCCCCTTAATCATGTACTTTCAAGTGGCGACCAAATTGAAATAATTACTTCTGCGAAACAATATCCACGAGAAGAATGGATAGAATATGCTAATACTGCAAGAGCAAAATTACAAATCAAAGAAGCTATTAAAGAACAAAAAAAGAAAATAAGCGAAGAAGGACGATTATTACTTGATAGTTTCTTAAAGCAAATGAAAATCGAAAATAGTTATTCTAATATTGATAAACTTAAAAATTTTTATAATTTACCTAATGTTAAAGAGCTTTTTTATCAAGTTGGTAGCGGTAAACTTAATATAAAGGACATAAAAGCTTGTTTCCATAAAGAAGAAAAAACTAGCTTACTGAAAATATTGAGTAAACAATTTATAAAAACAACTACACATAATAATATTATTAATAATAATATAGTAGAAAGGCAATTACCTGATAATATAATAGAACAAATAAAACTTCGTGCTAATAAACTTAAAATTAATATACCCGAAAATGCTAATATTGTTAAATATTCTTTTCAAGGATGTTGTTATCCAATACCCGGTGATGAGGTTATTGCTATGTTAGCCCCTGATAATAAAAATATTTTGATACATCGTACAGGTTGCAATGAGGCTATTAATCTAATGGCTAAATATGGTGATAGAATCATTAAAGCAAGATGGAATAGCTCTGAATCTATTTCATTTTTGTCAGGAATAAAAATATCAGGCATAGATAAAATGGGACTTATTAATGAAATTACTAAAATTATATCTAAAGAACTTAATGTTAATATTAAATCTTTTAATATTGAAAGTAATAATGGAACTTTTGAAGGTCAAATAATGTTATATATTCTTAATACTGAGCATTTGAATAATTTAATTAAACAAATTAAACGAGTTAATGGCATACAAAAAGTTATACGTATAGAATAATTTTTATCATTATGCTTCCTTATTTGTATTAAAACTAAATAAATAATTTTATTACCTTTATAGCAATATTTTTACAATATATAATATAATTATGTTTAATACAGTTAAAGAAATTTTTTTTCATTATCTTGAGCAAAATGGTTATAGAAAAACTCCTGAAAGATTGACTATACTTAAAGAAATATACAATACAGACGGGCATTTCGATATAGAAACTTTATATGTAAAAATGAAAAACAATAAATATAGGGTTAGTAGAGCTACTCTTTATAATACTATTGATTTACTATTAGATTGTAATCTCCTTATTAAACATCAATTTGGTAATGGCGCTGCTCAATTTGAAAAAGCTTATAAGTTTAAACAACACGATCATTTTTTATGCTTAAATTGTGGAAAAATTATAGAATTTTGCGATCCAAGAATCCAAGAAATACAAGATAATATAGCAAAATTATTTAATATAGAAATAACTTCACATTCGCTAGTTTTTTTTGGCAATTGTAGTTGTAAAAATAAAAACAAATAAAATAATTAAAATTTAGTGAAATGAAAACGGTAGATGTTTTATTAGGCTTACAATGGGGCGATGAAGGTAAAGGTAAAATAGTTGATGTTTTGGCACCTCAATATGATATTGTTGCTAGATTTCAAGGGGGGCCTAATGCGGGACATACTATAGAGTTTAATAATAAAAAATATATATTGCATTCTATACCTTCAGGTATATTTCATGATTCTACTATTAATATTATAGGAAATGGAGTTGTTTTTGACCCTTTAATATTTGTAAATGAAATAAATGAACTTAAACAAGCAAGTATTAATCCTATTGAAAATTTATTAATTTCTAAAAGAGCTCACTTTATATTGCCTGTACATAGATTGCTTGATAGTGTTATGGAACAAGCAAAAGGAGAAAAAAAAATAGGCTCAACTTTAAAAGGTATTGGCCCTGCTTATACTGATAAATATGCTCGAAAAGGCCTAAGAATAGGAGATATAAATAATACACAATTCCTAAATATATACAAAAAAATAAAAGATGAACACTTAAAATATATGCATTCAATAGGTTTTGATGAAAATAATTTTCTTATAGATGGTATTAGCTTTAAAAAATATGAAAATAAATGGCTAGAATCTATTGAAATACTTAGATTATTTAAAATTATTGATACAGAAGTTTATATTAATGAACAAATTAAAGAAGGCAAGACAGTTTTAGCTGAAGGAGCACAAGGAACATTGCTAGATATAGATTTTGGTAGTTATCCTTTCGTAACCTCTTCTCATACAGTTGCTGGAGGCGTTTGTATAGGGCTTGGTATATCACCGTTAAAAATCAGAAAAATATTCGGAGTCTTTAAAGCATATTGTACAAGAGTCGGTAAAGGACCTTTCCCAACAGAACAAGATAATGAATGGGGTGAATTAATAAGGCAAAAAGGTAATGAATTTGGTTCAACTACAGGACGACCAAGAAGATGTGGCTGGCTCGATTTGCCAGCTTTAAGATATACTACTATGATTAATGCTGTTGACGCTCTTTTTATGATGAAAGCTGATGTCCTTAATAATATTGACACTATCCCTGTATGCTCTAAATACCTTCTAAATAACAATTATACTAATATTTTGCCTTATGATTTAGATGATAATAACTTGAAACCTATTTACGATAACTTGCCAGGTTGGGAAAATTTAGATAATTTTAATTTACCAGCATCATTTATGAATTATGTAAAAAATATTGAGTTAAACTTAAAAACCCCAATAACTATGGTTTCTATAGGACCAGATAGAACACAAACTATATCTTTATCAGATTTTATGAAATAAAAACTTATAATTTAATGTGTTTCACATTTTAATAATAGTAAATTTGTATTAATAAATTATATAACATAATTAAAATGAAAAAAATATTATCGTTATTAATCCTTCTTAATTTATGCTTTTTACAAATAAGAGCACAAAAAATTAATGTTAATGAAGTACCTGATGAAGTTATAGCAAATTTTGATAAACGTTTTCCTGATGCTTTAGTGTCATCGTGGACAAATATGGATAATGAAATATTAGTTAGATTTATCAATAAAGGAGAAAATGCAAAAGCTCTTTTCTCACTAGAGGGTAAATGGCTAAATACTTATACTTATGTTAAAAATACTGAAATACCACAAGAAGCAATACGTTATTATGAAACCAATTATAAAAATAAAGGTTTTGTGATATCTAACTATGGTTTTACTCAAAAAGTAGATGGGAAATCTTACTATCAGCTCGATTTAACATCATCAGCCGAAAAAAATAAAATTACTGAATTGTATTTTGGTATAGATGGGAAATTTATGGGGACTAATGTTATTGATATAAAAGAACCATTAGTAAATAAAACCGGCATTAAAGATGTACAAGCTTATAAAACAGTTCATCTTGAAACTATACCTGAAAAAATTATTACTGAAATTAAATTAAATTATAAAAATTATAATATTAAACAAGTAGCTTCAATTACTGAAGGTAAAAATAGTGGAGGATTTTATATAGTATTAAGAGCCCCCGGGAAAACTAAAAGTATAGAATTATATTATGATAAATTTAATACTCTTATCGAAAAAATAGAGCCAGAAGAAGCTGTAATTAAAGATGTTACAAATACACAAATTAAAAAGTTTGACCTTAAATTATACAAAAATCCTCAACCAATAAAAACCAAAGAATTACCTACACCAGTGATGAATTATATTAAAACAAATTATAATGGTTATGATATAAGCTCTTGTGCTCAGCTTGTAGAAGAAGGATTACAAGATGCTTATGAAGTTAAAATAAAAAAAAGAGGAGATAAAAATAAAATACATCTTTATTTTGATATGTATGGCAACTTGCTACTTAAAATTGAACCTATTGATAATGTTTTTGAGGAAAATGTAACTTTTGATGAAAATGTTGAACAAAATGTCACGACTTTACAACCTAATACTGAAATTAGTGCTAAGGAATTACCATCGCCAGCTTCTAATTTTATTAGAAAAAATTATAAAGAATATTTCATAAAAAAGGTTATGTATATTGATAATCAAGAAATGAAAAATTCTTATTATGTCCAACTGAAAAAGCAAGCAGAAAATCCTATTGATCTTTATTTTGATTATATGGGAAATTTAATTAGTAATAATGATCCTAAATGGAAAGAAAAGCAACAGGAATCAGAAAATTTAAAAGAACAAGAAAAAAATAAAATTACACAACGTGATATACCAGAGATTGTGCAAAAGAATTTTATGAAAAAAAACCCTAAAGCTACTAATATTGAATGGGAAAAAGAAAATGATAATTTTTTAGCACGTTTTTTATTAAATGGGCAAAAGGCTAAAACTTGTTATACTCCAGAAGGTAATTGGGTATATACAGCTTTAAGTTTTGATAAGAATAGGCTTTCTAATCCAATTAAAACTTATATACAGAAAAATTATAGTGGTTATAAAATCGAATATGCAATGCAAATTCAAAGAGCTGATAAACAAAATTATTTTTCTGTGGTCTTATTAAGAAAAATTAAAGGTCAAAAAGAATTTGTAGGCTTAAAATTTAATAATTCAGGTAAATTTTTAGATAATGATGAAAATGTTGACCCAGATACAGGAGAACAGTAAAATTAAATCACTTATTATTAAGTTAAATTATCTGAAGTAAGCCAAAATCTCAATGAATTTATTTACTGCTATTGATAAGAAAAATATTTGCCTTTTTTTTGTAGTTTTATTATTTGTATATCCTATTTATGCTCAAAAAACTGTACGTATTTTTATAGAGAGTGCTAATTCTCTGGAGTATGATATTAGTATTGGCGAAAATGTTAACAGATTTGTTGGTAATGTGATATTTCGACACGATAAAACTTATTTATATTGTGATAGTGCTTATTTATATGTTGATATTAATAGCGTTGATGCATATGGTAATGTTCAAATTAAGGCTAGCGATACTTCTAATATTTATGGTAATGTTTTAAAATATGACGGTAATACAGGAACCGCTAAAATTTCAGGAAATGTTAAATTAATTGATAATCAAATTACTTTGATTACAGACACTCTTGTGTATAATACAAAAACTAAAATAGCATCTTATCCTAATAATGGAATAATAACTGATTTAAATAATAATTTATCAAGCAAAAAAGGTGTATATTATTCTGATTTAAAACAATTTTATTTTTATGATAATGTAGTATTAGTAAATCCAGAGTATAAAGTTTATACTGATACACTAATATATAATACTTTAACTGCAGTTGCTTATTTTAAAGGACCTACTACAATTATAAGTGATGAAAATATCATTTATTGTGAAAAAGGTTTTTATGATACTGAACATGATATATCTGGATTTACTAAAAATGCATATTTAAAAAATAAAAATCAAATACTTAAAGCTGATAGTATATATTATGATAGAAATTTGCAAGTAGGATTGGGTTTTAAAAATGTTAATATTTTTGATTCTTTGCAAAAAATTATTATATATGGTAATTATGCTGAGTATCATGAAATACAAGGCTTATCATATGTTACTGATAGTGCAATGCTGGCAATATTTAATGAGGGGGATACTTTGTTTTTACACGCAGATACTTTACTAGTAAATTTTAATGATTCTACCAAACAAGGAGAATTGTTAAAGGCTTATTATCATGTCAAATTTTTTAGAGATGATTTTCAAGGAATGTGTGACTCGTTGATTTATAATTTCTCTGATTCTACTATTATATTATATAAAAACCCTATTTTGTGGACAGAAGAAAATCAATTTACCGCAGAAGAAATAAAAATTTGGCTACAAAATGATGGCAAAGTTGATTCTTTATTGTTATACAAAACAGCTTTTATTGTTTCGAAAGATGATATTGATAAATTTAATCAAATAAAGGGTAATACTATTAAAGGATATTTCAGAAATAATGAGCTTGATTATATTTTAGTTGAAAAAAATGCAGAAACAGTTTATTATGTACGTGATGATAGTAGCGCTGTTGTTGGGATTAATGTAGCTTCTGCTTTAAATATGATAATATATATAGAAAATAACAAAGCTAAACGAATAACTTTTATACAAAATGCTTCAGGGATTATGTACCCTGAAAAAAAAATACCTGACGAAGAGAAAATTTTAAAAGGTTTTAAATGGTACGAAAAAGAAAGACCTTTAAGTAAAGAAGATATTTTTAGTAAAGATTAATTATTCAAATCTAATAAGTTCTACTTTAAAAATTAAAACAGAACCACCTGGTATTCCCCTTGTTCCATTATCACCGTATGCTAGGTCCGAAGGAATATAAAATTCGTAATAAGCACCAGGAGACATTAATTGTAAGCCTTCGGTCCATCCCTTAATAACTCCGTTTAATGGAAAAGTTGCGGGTTCACCTCTTTCATAAGAAGAATCAAAGATAGTTCCATTAATTAAACGACCTTCATAATGAACAGTTACTTTACTTGTAGGCTTGGGATGTTCTCCACCACTCCCTTCTCTGATAATTTTATATTGTAATCCACTAGGAGTTTCTATTATCCCTGGTTGTTTTTTGTTGTTTTCAAGAAAAGCTTTCCCAGTAGCTTTATTTTCAGCTAATTCTTTACTTCTTTTTTCATCAACTTTGGGCTGTTGTAATGATTGAAATTTTTTCATAATATTATCAGCTTCAGTCTTAGTAAATAAAGTATCTATTTTATTGTATGCATCATTTATACCTTGCATAAATAAATTGGTATTTATTGTTACAAGGTTAGCAATAAGATTACGAGCTATATCAACACCTAAAATATAACTTACTGTATCATTAAAATTTTTCATTACATATCTGTTTTCTTTGCTATTGTTATTTATTATAGTATATTGTTGTGTTTGGCATGATGATATAAAAGCTGTACATATTATTATAAATATAATAATATTTCTTGTCTTTATGATTTTCATTGTAAATTATTGTTTAAGTTTATTTATAGCAAAAGTATTAAAATTTTTGAATGTATTATTATTATCTTAATTCAAAATTTTTACCTAAATATACTTTTCTGACGATAGGATCCTCGGCTAAATCTTTAGCAGTACCGGTTTTAAGTATAGATCCTTCGAAAAGCAAATAAGATCTGTCAGTTATAGCTAAAGTTTCGTGTACATTATGATCAGTAATTAATACACCTATATTTTTTTCTTTTAATTTACTAACGATACTTTGTATATCTTCTACAGCTATTGGATCTATTCCTGCAAATGGTTCATCAAGTAATATGAAACTTGGATCAACAGCTAAGGCTCTTGCTATTTCGGTTCTTCGTCTTTCTCCCCCCGACAAATTATTACCTTTGTTTTTTCTAATATGTTTGAGATTGAATTCTTCAAGCAATACTTCTACTTTTTCTTTTTTTTGTTCTTTAGTAAGCTTTTTAAATTCTAATACGGCTAATATATTATCTTCCACGCTTAATCCTCTAAAAATAGAAGCTTCTTGCGACAGGTATCCTATTCCAAGTTGGGCCCTTTTATACATAGGTTCTTTAGTAATATCTTTATTATCTATGTATATATTACCTTGATTAGGTTTTATTAGCCCAACAATCATATAAAAAGTGGTAGTTTTTCCGGCACCATTAGGCCCAAGTAAACCTATAATTTCTCCTTGATTAACTTCAAGTGTTACGTTGTTAACAACTGTACGATTTTTATATTTTTTAATTAAGTTTATAGCTTTTAATTTCATTATTTAGCAAGTTAAAAGAAAATATTAAAAATCTAACCATAAAGTAAATAAAATACCAAACTTGTTTGTATTTTCGTGATCAAGATATGATAATCGCCATACTCCATTTATACTTAGCATTTTAAAAATATTTTCAATACCTCCACCTACTTCAAAATAAGGTTTGGTTAAAGCATGTAGCGTAGGAGGAAATTCTCCAAAGGTTTTATTATTATTGCTTAAACTTCCTGAAAGCATTTTCCCGAAGATCTGTTCTCTCCATTTTAGTTTTTTTATTAAAGGTATTTTATTTAAGAATAAACCTTCAAAATGATGTACATAATATAAGCTTATATATTTATCGCTTACGAATTCATAGTAGTTCATAAGGTTAAAAGCATATTCATCAAAAACATAAGTTTCATTGCCTTCATGCAATTTTAATAACGGATATGGCAATGTTCCCCATATTTTACCAGCATCTATAACATATTTAGAATAACCTATATGACCAGTTCTAAACCATTGTTTAATATTAGCTCTGACTTTATGGTATTCATAATCGCCTCTTAACAATTTTTTTAATCCATAAGTATATTGAATAGTTAATTCAGGATATTTTGTTCCTAAGCTAATTCTTTCAAATTCTCCTAGTATAAATTTTTCCTTGTAAGCAAAACGAAAATCTATTTGTAATTCTGTTGTTGTAATTACATTTTTAACTTCTTTTAAACCTTGAGAATAAAAATTAAATTTAGCTTCGCCTATGGGATAAATATTACGGTGTATTAAATTTATTTGCGTAGAAGCGCCATTAAGCCATTCTTTTTGATAAAATCCTTTATATTCACGTATCATTGACAATTTATCAAAAGGATTTCTTCTTAACAAAGATGTTAAAATAAAATCTTCTCTAAAAGCATTATAGCTTTGCCCTAATTGTTCAATATCATATTTTGTAGATGCTCCTATTGATTTTCTAGGTAATTTAGATAGCATATAAAGGAATCCACCACTATATTTCCATGTTAAGTCTTTTGTCCCATAGGCAATATAAGCATTTAGCATTAATTTAGTACTAAACTTATTACTTGTTCTTCCTCCTATTCTAAATCTGTGTTCTTCTAATTTGTTGTAACTATATAAAGAAGCATATGGACCTATTTCAAAGTTCCCCCATACTTTATAACCTGTGAATAAAGTTTGAATAATATCAACATAAGTATTAAAAATAGGTATTGTTTTAAGAGTATCACTCATGTAATATATAAATTTTTCA
>DAOTOD010000014.1:0-10092 GCA_035451165.1 Bacteroidales bacterium | reverse complement strand
ATTGTTTTAGATGAGTTAAAATTCTCAGGTAATACATTATGAAACATAAATAAATTACCTCCTGATCCGCCATCATAAATTTTAACAATACGCCAATCATAACCATATAAAACTCTTATAAAAACAGCTTCTATACCATTGTAATAAATAAAACCACTATTATTCACTTGGTAATCAAGTATCTGATCAATCTGTTTTACATCTAAATAATCATTAAGATTAGTAACATTCATGCCATTCACGCCTAAAAGTCTACCCATAAACGTTTCAGTATTCATATTTCTTTCCATTTTTAAACTTTCAATTTCATGTTTCCTGCTTATTTCATAATTATCATTACCATCGAGTACAAAATCAATTGATCCCATGCCATAATATTCTATAATAACATTTGCATATTGAGATATAGTAGAATTTATTTTAACTTTACCAGTCCCCTTACAGTTTTTTATTAAACTATTATTAGGATCAGGAATATAATCAACTTTAAATTGATTATTTCCTAATTCATTAGTAAAAACTTCAGTTAATTCAATTTTTTCTGCACCAGTGTCAACAAAAACTCTTACCTTTTTAATATTATTAACATCATAAAACGGCATCTCCTCCAATTGATAATATTTATTATTATTTATTTCAAAAATGTTAACTATTTTTTTTAAATTATAAGTTTCATTAAAAACATCGTAACGCCAATTAAATCGCACTTCAACCCCCTGTTTTACTTGTTAATTTTAAACTTTCAACCATTCTAAAAGCCTCTACAAATGTATCAACAAACGGCACTTCTATGCTGCCGGCCTTAATTTTAACATTCCAATTATAAGGATTTAAATTATATTCAACCTCTTTTATTTCTAAATCATAATAATAACGTTTATTAAAATATCCCTCTATCATATCTAAATATAATATTAAATTATTATAATCTTCTTTAAATTTAAAAACTATATATTTAATTTTAAAATCATTTTTATAAATTAATCTTATTAATTCATATTTATTAATATAATTATTTTTAAAATTAATATTATAGCTTGGATTTTGATTCTCATCAAAAAAAATAACCTCTAAGTTTAAACTACTATTACTATTTAACCAAAAAGATAATTGTTTTAATGTATTTATTTCAATAATATCATTTAATTCTAAAAGCAAATAATCATTTTGTAAAATATTTCCACTAAGCTTTAAAGCCTTTCTACCATATAAAGAATTTAAACTTAATTCTAAATTACCTTCTGTATAATTAACCCAATTATTTAAGTCTTCACAATTATTTAATATTTCAATAACGTCTCTTTTTTGTCCATATACACGAATAAACCCATTTGGTAATATAGGATTATCTAATTCATTTAATAACATTTCAAATTCAAACATATATCTAGGATAAGCATTTAATAAAGCAAACTGTATCCCATAATTTAAAGCCGTTATATCATTAACAGTCTCAGGAACTTGTAATTTATAATAATATTCACCAAAATTATTTATACTATCCTGTACCTTTATGATCCCATTTAAAGCATAAACATTATCCGAAATACTGCCAATTGAACCAGTAGCATCAACTACCCCGCTGCCACTGCTTGATTTTCTTTCTACTACTATTATATTTTTTATTTTATCAATATTAGTAGTTTCAAACTTATTTACTTTTATATTTTTATTATCAATAAAAATAATATTTTTAATACTTGTATCTCTTTGAAAAAATTTAATAACTCGGTCCCCGCCTATCCAAAATTTATAATTTCCTGCTATATTTTCAATTTGTTTTAAACATTCTGTAATTTTCTTATTATCAAATTTTAAATTTTCTATAGTAATGCCAGGAATGTTCTTAATTTCATTTGGCAAATAATAATATCGATTGTCTTTTTCTATAGTTTTATTAATAACATCTATAATTATATTATAAATAGTATTATTATTATAAACTTGATTAATTAAAAGATTTTGCAACCTTTTATAAAAGCCTACTGCTTCAAACTCGTATATTTTATCCGTTCGATACTCATAAGTTAATTTACTAACAACACCACTCCAAATAACTAAATCCTCTTTAAACATATATATTTCAATAAAATCATTATGTAATAAGTTAAAACCTAATTCATTCGGTTCTTTTAACATTCTAATTTTTGCTTTATCTGTTCCATTCTCAGAAAAAGAAAAAACAATTTCATTAATTAATTTTAAACCGCTTGATGCTGCATATTTATATTTAACATATCCATTTTTATTATAAAATACAATAAAAAACCCTTGAAAAATATCCTTTGGGATAATTTTTATTGAATAATCTTCGATATACTCGTTATATTTATTATAAATATTTCTATTAAATATTTTTTTATTATAAATCATTTAAAAAGTATACCTTTTTTTATATTTTATTATAATATCACATAAACCACCATAATATTTAATATTATTAAGTCCTTTTTTAAAATATATAAAATTACCATTAGTATATTCTATAACATTAATATTATTATTTAATATTGCTTTATTATCTTCACTGTTAAATTCTATTGTTTCATTATTATTTAAAAAATAAGTAAAACTAAAAATTTTATTAATAGTAGTATTATCTAATTTAATTTGTGATATATTTGTTTCTGAAGTAATAATAAAAATAGGATAAGTTAAATAATGTCCTTCATTATTTATTTCTATTATATCATTATCATTAATATTATTATATATAATTACAACATCTTCACACCAAAAAACTGATTCACTTATTATTTTAACTTTTATTTTAACATAATCACCCCGTACAAATGTTTCAACTTCTGAATTTTTTAAAAAACAATTATCTAAATATTTATTACTTCCTATTATTTGTATACTAAAACCTGCATTCTCTTTTAACCAACTTAAAAATTCACTAATTTGTAAATCAGTATTAACCCCTTTATTTTTAAAACTACCTTCAATATTAAATTCAACGCTTTCAAAAAAATCTAACCCTATTTGTTTCCCGCCGTCTTGCAAAGCTGCCGCTTCTATCTTATTTCTTGTTTCATAGTTAAAATTTGTAATATTAAAATTCCTATTTAATATTAACTCGTTATTATTTTTAAACAATCTTATTTGCATAACTTTTATATCCTTTTAATATAGTTATCTATATTTTTTAAAACTCTTTCAGTTTGTTCTAAGCTTTTATTGTCATAAGTCCCGTTAATTTCAATCGTTTGATTTATAATAGTTTCATTTTTTTCTTTTATACTTTCTTTATTAGATTCATGCCCACCACCGCTACCAGCACCGCCCCCAGTTAACGCCCCAGCTGCAACAGCTGAGCCACCGCCTAAAGCAATTAAAGCCGTCCCCTTTGCCATTTCACCAAGCCCCGCCTTTATTCCTAAAGGATTCGGGGGGAATAAACTACTAAAAAATTTAGCCCCCCCTTCTAATAAATAAAATGTCCCTTTTTTAATTGCTATCGTAGATATCTCCATTAATGTAGCCTTTATCATAGCCTTTGCTACTGCCATAGCAATTTGTGACATTGTCAAATGATATTCATTTAATTGATTAATTTGTTCACCATATTTATACAAAGCATCAGATGCTACAGCAGCAGCATTGCTTACACCAGCCCCAAGCCCTTCTGCAACTGTTTCTCCTATAAATTGAGACATTGTAAGAGTTTCATTTTTTAAGGTTTCAAATTTTTTTATGAAAGAATCAATAAAATCATCAAAAAAACCTGTATTAATATTTTGATAACTACCAATAATACCATAAACAGCTTCAAAAGTTTCAAGCATTTGTTCATTAATATCTTTTAAAGATAAAGCCTTTTTATAAGCTTCATGATAAGCATTATTAAAAGTATTTAAACGTTCTTGCTCTTGTTTTTTTAACTCTTCGTTTTTCTTTTTTAACTCTTCAGTTTTAGCAAGCTGCTCTTTCATTTTTTCAACATCTAAAGATTTAACTCTTAAAATAGATTCTAATTTATTATAAACTTCTCTTGTCTCTTTATTATAATAATATAACATTTCACCATTAATATTTAAAATAGTGTTTAAAGCTTGATTGACATCAATACCAGCTTTTTTTAAATTAGATTTTAATTTATTAAAAGCCTCTAAATTTTCACTACTTAATAATTTAGTAGTAGTATTTTTTATTTTTTCAGTTATATCTTTTAATTCAGATTCGAATTTTGAAGTACCAAATAAATTTTTAAATTTTTCACTATCTTGCAAAAGTTTTTCATAATTTTCAATATAATTTTTTAAATCATCTAAATTATTAGCAAAATCTTTATTTATGCTTTTTAAAATTTCATTAGTATCAGTATTAAATTTTATTCTAAAATCAGAAGATGTTTTTTCATTAATTTCATTAAGTGTATTTTTTGCTCTATTTAAAATATTATTATAATTTTCAGTATTAACACCCAAATCTTTTAATTTATTATTTAAATCTTCTATTGTTTTAATTTCATTATCTAAATTAGTAAGCCCTTGGAAAGCATTATTAAGATCTTCAACACTCAATTTACTTTTTTGCAAATGAGTAATTAATAACCCAAGTCCTGAAACAACAGCCGTTATAGCAATAGTAAAAGGATTAAACCCGCTTTCAATAATATTTTTAAACCCATTAGCAACCCCCAGCCCTATAACTGCCACATTTTTAAAACTATTATTTAACCCGTCTATTTTTTCTATAGTTCCCAACGCTACATTAGCAAGCCCCTTAGTTTTTTCAGTAACTTTTCCTAAATTACTAGCATCTATATCAATTTTAGATTTTACATTGTTTAAACTGTCTAAAGCTTTTTTACTTTTTTCAATTTCATTAATTGCTTCACTACTATTAGCATTTAACCCAATTTCAATGTTTACATCTTTAGACATTTAAAACCCTTTCAAATTCTTGTAAAAAATATTGTATAATAAATTCAAGCTCAGGATTATCATCTATAAAATTATTATATCTAACAATAATAACCCCCTTTACTTCAGAAACAAAACAATTAAACCATATGTTTTTTATTAACCATAACCATTTATTTTTAAACTCGTTGCTAGTTAAAATTTTATTATTTTTACTACCTTTTAAAAATTCATTTATTAAAATACTTAATTTTTCAGCCTCTTCATTCCATTCTTTAACATCATTTATATATTTTTTTTTAAACCGTTAAACTCCTGTATTTCATTTATTATATAATCAAATTCTTTTTTAAAATAAGTTCCAAATTCTAACCAATCTTTTAAATCCATATTCCCAGGTTTTAAATTTTGATAAATAATCGAGTTTAATAATAATGATAAAATTTTATTATCAGATTCTAAATTCTTTTCAGTTATTTCAGTTTTTGCACTTTTTAATATTATATCCCCGGTTTCATTATAATCATAATCATAAACATTAATAACACCTATTAATTTTAATTTTTCAATTTTATTCCTTGTTAATAAGTCAATTTTTTTTATTTTTATAACAGCATCGTAATTTTTTACTTTAAATCTTATTTCTTTTTCTTTTTCAAATTCCTGCTCTATAATTTTTTTATAATTTAAAATTTCCATATCTCCCCCTTTTAAATATTAAACAGTTAAATCGCTTATATTACTATTAACTAATATATTAACAGCTCTAAATTCATTATCGTCCGGCTCTAATACATCTAATTTAGTAGGTAAATTAATAACTTCACCACCTAAATCTATATTTGCTTCAGTTATCGCACATTTAACAAATCTAAATATTTGCATATATTTAACATTTGTATCAATATAGTCATTACTTTCAATAACTATTATCAATTCAACCTTTTCGTCCTCTTCAAATCTTTGTTTTATTTTTGTTTTACTTATATCATTGTAATGATAAGTTATATTAATACTTAAATTGCTTTTTTTACCATGCACCGCCTCAGATTGATAAAATGATCCTCCTTCAACTTCAGTGAATAAATTAGGATTATAATCGAAACTAATATTATTATATCCTAACAATTCCCCATTTAAATAAGTTTTTACATAAGCCGCTGCTATAGGTTTAGTTTTTTCTTTTATAAAACTAGTAGGTTTAACTACTATATTTTTTTCTTTTCCTAAAAGGTTACAAGTTCCTGTAATTAAACCACCATTCGGTATATCCAAGGTCAATTGTCCAGCTTTGCAACCAGTAAAAGCCTCCACGTTACTAGCATCGCCCAAGCTTTGTAAAAATGAAAAGCTTTTTTTATCTTCACCTATAACTAAATTGCTAATATTATGAGAATATCCACTTGTATGATAAACGTTTAAAAGTCCAGTTCTTGGGCTTTTATTTTGTCCTTTAATTTTTAAACTTATTGATCCAAAATTAGAATTCGCATCTTCATAACCATATATAAAAATATTTAAATTACTACCATTATTTTTTATATAATCATAAACCTTTTTTATTGTATTATTTATTGTTAAGTCAACGCTTAAAATAATATTTTCAGCTTCTTCAGCACCTGCTTTTATATTTAAACTACTAGCATCGGTTTCAATTAAACAACTTTGCAAATTACCAGTATAAAAAATACCTAAGCCCCCTATAATAGCTTTATTACTATTATCTTTTAATACCTTGCCAAAATGTAAATAATACAATAAGTTTAAGTTCTCAGGATGTCCGGTAAAATTAAAACTGCCTTGCACCTTTTTATTTATTATCACATAATCGCTTGGGAATGATGCTCCTAAAATAGCAGTATCTTCCTCTTTATCCATTTGTAAATTAATATTACTACCACTTACAAACAATAAAGTAGAGTTAGTTAAATAATCAGTATTTAAAACCCCCCATTCATTTTCAACCCTTAAAAAAGCCTTATACAACCCAGTACTTATACGCATGAAAACCCCCCTTTATTTTATTGATTATATTTTCTTTATAATCTATTAAACTCCATACATAATAAAACATATTATTTGATTTAAAAAAATAAATTAATTTATAATCATTTAAATTATTTTCTATTTCTTTTTTAAAATCTTTTAAAATTATTTCTCTATTTTTAAAATAGACAAACTCTTTACTTTTTTTAATATCTTTATCTATTTTAATTATAAAACCAACAGCCTTATTATTATTTATTATATCAATTAAATCATTAATATCTTTAATATATTTTTTATTTAAACCAAAGGTAATAATATTATTATTATCCTTATTATTTTCAACAAAATTATTTATTGCAAAAATATAATAATTATCAGAAAGCAATAAATAATCTTTAACTAAATTAGTTTTTTTCTTTTTTTCTTTTTTTCTTTCTTTTTCTTTTTCTTTTTCTTTTAAAGAATAACTTATTACTAGTCCAGACATAAGTTGCTCCTTTTATATTAATATTTCTAAATTTAATAATATGCCTAAGAAATTCCCCCCTTGTTTTTCTAATGTTAAAAAATTTCTTTCTAAACTTGTATATCTAATATAAGTATAACCTTCTAATTTTGGATAATTAAATAATATTTTTAAAGCCTCTTCATAACTATCTAATATATCTAAACTTTTATTCATATTACTTTCATTGAAAATAATTTCTATTTTAACATCATACAACTCAGTTATTAATTCAATAGTTTCAGAAAAATCAACCACCTTGCTACTTTCTATATATACCATACAACAAGGATAGTTAAAGGATTGTAATGAAAAATTAAAATCTTTTATTAAGTTTATACCATTTAAATTATATTTTATATCTAATTCAGTTAATTTATTATTTAAATTATCTTTTAAATATTTTATAATATCTTTCCTTATATTAAACCCATATTTTTTCATTTTATCAAGCCTCTTTCCTTTGCTATTTTAATTATAGTTTTAATATAACTAATTAACTCGTCTTTTAAATATGTTAAAGCTTTAAAAGGTAAAAGCCCCCCAGGTATAAATAAATATGGTCTTGCAGGTACCTTTGCCCCTTCCTGCTTATTCCCATATTGATGTATTTTTGCATATGGTATATTTTTAATTCCAAATATCAATTTTTTAGAATTAATTTCAACAAAACTATGTTTTTTATCGATCCCCATTGCCGCTTTAATTAAATTTCTTTTTAATTGTAAAATAGGAAGCCCAGGATAATGTTTAACCTTCCATTTTTTATATTTTTCAGATAAAGGTTTCCATTTATAACCTAAAAAATAACTGCCTTCACTTTCAAATTGTTTTTTAATAAAATTACTTGTATAAACCTTATAAAACTTATTATAAACCGGAGTTAAATCACTTATTCCATTAGTTAATTTATTAATAAATTCCCATGTTTCTTTATAATTTTTTATTGTATCTTCATTATTATTCATTTAAAACGCCTATCAATTTCATCTATTTCATTTTTCCAAACAGCATCACCACCAGCTTTAAAATAAATATTTTTATTAATCTTTAATCTTAAAAGTTCATCAAATTTTTCTTTACTAATATTTTTATACTTCTCAGCAAGTCCAGCATTAACATTGTCAAAATTTTTTCCATAAGAAAATAATATAATAGATGCTACTATATATCTAACAATATCAATAAATAAACTTTTTTCAATTTCATTATTTAAATCAATTTCTAAGCCTTTAGACAAAAAAGAGTTTTTTAATATAGTTTCTTCCTGTTCTATTAAATAATTAACCTTTGTTAAATTCGGTTCTGAATCATCTCTAATTTGCATGTGTAAAAGTATCTCAATATCTTTAATAGCAGTTAAAGACATGTTAACCTCTTTATATTTTTAAACAAGGTTATCAAAATTGACAACCTTGTTTTTAAAAATTATTCGGTTTTTTTATTGTTAGTTTTTTTTGTTTCTATATCTATAAAACTAACCCCTTTACTTTTTGCTTTCTTTTTTATCTCTTCTATATTTTTAAACTCGTCTAGATCAACTATTTCATTATTAACCCATACACGTCCAGCAAAAACAGGATTATAATTTTTCCTTTCAACTACAACCTTAACAAGCATTTAATCACCCCCTTTTTTATATTAAACATTATTTATTTTAATTATTGCTAAAGGATTTAATAAACCAAACCCAAGCCTTCCAGTAGTAAAATATTTTATATATCTCTCGTCCGGATTATCTACCATATCCCATTTAACAGGATTGTTTATATCTTCTTGTACTACTACAAACTTATAAGGTGTTTCAGGATTAATTAAATACCAATCATTAGAATCTTGTAAATAAGGATTAATAACAATAGTTAACATTCCTTTGAATTCATTACTTATGCCATTAGTTAAAAACTCACTTGTATTTATAGCATTAAAATCTCTCTCAAATTTTGGATGTATCATAACAGCCCAATTATTATTAATATTAAACGGCTCCCCTTTAGCATTTAAAAACCCCCTTGCTCTATCTATAGCCGTCCCTAAGTCATTGCTTAAATTTGTCCTTGTTATCCCAGTCCCAGTTGCTATATTATTTATAGTATCCTTACTAGTAAAATTTGGTCTTGTATTACTAAAAAATGGCGTCCCGTCAAAAGCTAAAGGATTAAGCTCTAATAATTCTGCTATTTTCTTTTTTGGTAAATTAACCCATGCATCAGCTTGAGATTTTATAAAAGTTTCTAACCCTGCTCCTAATGTTTTTTTACTATCGCTTAATGTAAATCTATCTACTAAATAGCCTTCTTGATAAGCTTTATTCTCAACAGTTAAATAAAAGTCTTCTAATGTATTAAATGTTATATCGTCTATCCATTCTCTAATTCCACCAACAGCATTTAAAACAGGATAACGCTCAACGCCCCCATCGCTTTGTGTTTTTATTATTATACTATTAAAATTTTCATCCTCTTTAACTTGAGTAGTTAAGTCTAAGTATAAAGTTTTTATGCCATCTAATAAAAGTTTACTACTATTATATACTGCCATTTTAAAACCTCCATTTTATTATTTTATTAATATTTCAGCTTTATTGCTTCCTAAGCTTGCTATTAAAATACCTAAAGGTTTTTCAGTTGTATTTTCAGTTGTATATGGAGTATCAGAAAGAGAACTTGTCCCTCCATAAACATTTCCTAAAACTTTACCTTGTGTAAGATATTCAGATTTAACAATTAA
>DAOTOD010000013.1:0-10213 GCA_035451165.1 Bacteroidales bacterium | reverse complement strand
CACAACATTCTCCAAATATTTGGTCGATAATTTTACCTTTCCCCATGGTTTCATCTACATGTACATTAAGTTTGTGAGCAGTTTCTCGTAGTAAATCTTCATTCATATTTGAAATGTCTATATTTGTGTATTTTTCAATTATTTCATACATAGTATAACGAGGCCATGGCCTTTTAAAATCAATGATATGTTCACCTGACTGCACTTTTGTATTACCATGTAAATTTATAGCTATTTTTTCAACCATTTCTTCTACTAATTCCATCATCCACATATAATCTTTATATGCAACGTAGAGTTCCATTTGTGTAAATTCAGGATTATGGAAACGGCTCATACCTTCATTTCTGAAATCTTTAGAAAATTCATAAACCCCATCAAAACCTCCTACAATAAGTCTTTTTAAATATAATTCATTAGCAATTCGTAAATAAAGAGTTGTATCGAGTGTATTATGATATGTTTTAAAAGGACGTGCACTAGCTCCACCATATATTGGCTGCAAAATAGGCGTTTCTACTTCTAAATAACCTTTTTTATTAAGGTATTCCCTAATAGAATTTACTAATATAGTTCGTTGTATAAATACTTCTTTAACATGAGGGTTGACTATTAAATCAACGTACCTTTGCCTATATCTTTGTTCAGGATCTGAAAATGCATCATATGTAACATTATCTTTTTCTTTGACTATAGGTAAAACTCTTAAACTTTTTGATAATAATTTAAGATTTTTTACATAAATGGTAATTTCTCCTAAATGAGTTTTGAAAACATAACCATTTATCCCTATTATATCTCCTATATCTAATAACTTTTTGAAGATTATATTATATAAAGTCTTATCTTCACCAGGGCAAATATCATCTCTTTTAAAATATAACTGTATTTTACCACTTGAATCTTGTAATTCGGCGAAAGATGCAGCCCCCATAATTCTTCGATTCATTATTCTGCCAGCTATTTTGACATCTTTAAAGAGATTAGGTTCAAAAGAAAACTTTTCAATAATCTCTTTAGCACTTGTATTTATTTCGAAAGGCTCGGCAGGATATGGATTAATACCTAATTTCTTTAATTCTTGAAGAGCTTCTCTTCTTATTCTTTCTTGTTCACTAAATGTAACTATAGCCATAACATTTTTTTTGCAAAGATAATCTACTTATTTAAAACAACAATTAATGTAATTTTGTGTTACTAATTTTTTATTTCTTTTGAAATTGTTGGGTGTGAAATTTAATTAAAAGCATTGCAACATAATGAAAGTTTAATTTTATTATAAGGAGAGTAATGAATATAAAAATATTTAGATTTTTATTTAATTTGATGGTAATTAAAAATTTTTATTACATTTGGGAATCATAAAATTATGTCAAAAACTATTCTTTTATTAGGCTCTAATATTGAGAATCGTGAAGTTTACCTTCATAGAGCATTAGAATATTTATCATTAAAAATTGGGCATATCATACAGTGCTCTGATATATATGAATCTGAACCTTGGGGCTTTGATACTAATACCGATTTTTTGAATCAAGCAGTAATAATAGAAACAATGTTGAACCCATTCGAACTTTTAAAAGAACTATTAAATATTGAATATTTACTAGGAAGGCGTAGAGTAAAAGACCATCAAAACTATGTTCCCCGAATAATTGATATAGATATTATTTTTTATGATAATTTTATCATTAATACTAAAAATTTAATAATCCCTCATCCTTTTTTTACACAAAGAAAATTTGCGATTATACCAGTTTATTCAATAGCTCCTTTTTTTATACATCCTTTATTAAATAAAAATGTTAAAACTATTTTAACAGAATGTAATGATAACTCAAAAGTTACATTACATAAAAAATATGTCAATAATATTAAAAGTTGTATTATATAAGAAATTTTAAAAAAGTAAATGAAATATAACTATATAGCAATAGAAGGTAATATAGGTGCAGGTAAAACATCTTTAGCTACTAAAATAGCTCACGATTTTAATGGTAAACTTATTTTAGAGCAGTTTGAAGAAAATGCTTTTTTACCTAAATTTTACAAAGATCCTGCTAAATATGCTTTCCCACTAGAACTTGCTTTTTTAGCTGAAAGATATAATCAACTTAAAACTCAGCTTGCTGCTCAAGATCTGTTTAAAAAATTTACTATATCCGATTATTTTATAAATAAATCTTTAATATTTGCACGTAAAACATTGCAAGAAGATGAATTTATACTGTATTCTAAACTTTTTACTATAATAAGTGCTTCTTTACCTCGACCTGAATTATTAGTGTATCTTTATGTTGATATTGAACGTTTAAAACATAATATTACATTACGTGGTAGGGAATACGAACAAAATATTCATCCTGAATATTTAGAAAAAATCCAAAATAGTTACTTCGAATATATTCGTCAACAACAAGATATGAGAATATTAATACTTGATACTAATAAAATTGATTTTGTTAATAATGAAATACATTATAAAAACGTTATAGATATAATTGATAAAGAGTATAACTTTGGAATTACAAAAATAGCTTTATGCTAATTAATAAGAATTTAAAATAATATTAAAATTTTAATTATCCTTGATACTAAATGGATACAGTTATTTTAACTAATAATGAAAATAAAATATTTTAAATTTTTACTTTTTTCTTTGTTGATTATATTTTCTATAACTATAAGTTGTAGAAAAGAAGATGATTATTTAACAGATACTTCTGTAAAACTTTGTTTTTCAAGCGATTCTATAACTTTTGATACAGTATTTACTACTATTGGTTCAACTACAAAACTTTTGAAAGTCTATAATAATGAAAAAAAACCTATATTAATTTCTTATATAAAACTTGCTGGAGGAAAATCATCTAATTTTAGAATAAATGTTGATGGTATATCAGGAACAGAATTTCAAAATGTTGAAATAAAAGCCAAAGATAGTTTATGGATTTTTGTTCGAGTGACAGTTGACCCAGGCAACCAAAATACTCCTTTTATTATTACTGATTCTATTATATTTAATATTAATCAAAATATCCAAAATGTTAAATTAAGTGCATGGGGACAAGATGCTTATTATCATACACCTAATGTCTTTATTAATGGCTTGCCTCCTTTTTCTTATGCAAGCTGCAAAACTTCATGGCCCAACGATAAACCTCATGTGATATATGGTTATTTAGTAATTGATACTGATTCTACCTTAGTTATAAAAGAAGGCACAAAAATACATTTATATAAAAATTCTGTTATATGGGTATATAATGGAGGTAGTATAAAAGTTAAAGGAACTAAAAATAACCCTGTAATATTCCAGGGAACACGACTAGAAAATTATTATAGTAATATACCGGGACAATGGGGAAAAATTTGGTTATCAGCTGGGAGCAAAAACAATATAATAAATTATGCTATAATTAAAAATGGTACTATTGGAATACAAGCCGATACAATTGGTTCCACGATATTCCCAACTCTTACACTTACAAATAGCATTATTATGAATATGAGCGCTACAGCTTTATGGGGGCAAGGTAGTTATATACGCTCTTATAATTCTGTGTTTGCTAATTGTGGTTTATATTCAGCTGTAATATCTATTGGTGGTAATTATGAATTTAAACATTGTACTTTTGCTAATTTTTGGAATTATAACATGCGTAATACACCTACATTATTAATTAATAATTATTATAAAGATTATTTAGGCAATTATCAAGTCCGAAATCTAGAAAACGCATATTTTGGTAATTGTATAATATATGGCAATAATACTAATGAAATAATTCTTGATAAATTTTCATCAACATCTGTTTTTAATTATTCGTTTGTTAATTGCTTAATACGGACAACAGAAAATGTAACTGATACTAATTATTTTAAAAGTATAATAAATAACCAAGACCCTTTATTTGTTAATTATCAAGCAAATGATTATAGGTTAACTGCAAATTCTCCTGCTGTTAATGCAGGCAAACAATTATATATATACCAAGACATACTTGGTAATTATCGTGATATTGCACCAGATATAGGAGCTTATGAATATTTACCTTAAATAAATAAAAAATGAATAAAAAAAATCAACAACTCTTTAGGTGTTTTGCTTTTGTTATAGTTATTTCTATAATTCTACAGTCTTGTAAAACACCTATAAAAACAGAAGGTTTACAAGGAAATTCTGTTAAAAATTTAATAGTTATGATACCCGACGGATGCTCAATAGAGCTTTTGCAATTAGCCCGATTGTATAAGGCATATCCCAATTCACCTGATAATACTGTTTTATCATTCGATTCTTTGATATGTGGCTTGCTAAAAGTTAACACGGCAACTACAGTTATGGGTGAATCGGCCGCTAATGCTACGGCTATATTTACAGGTGTAAAAACAAAACCTGGATATCTTGCTACTGATACCACCGGGAATGAATTATCTTCTGTTTTTAGCTTAGCTAGAGATATCAAAAATAAGGCTATAGGCATAGTAGGTACTGTTGACCTTGCTCAAGCTACTTTAAGTGCACCCCTTATACATTCAAAAAACAGAGGTGATTATAATGATATTATAAAGCAACTTGCATATAATGGAGCTGATGTGCTTTTTGCATCGGGAGGTAAGGGGTTTATTAATAGAGATTTTACTAAAAAAGATAATAATATAAACACCATAAGAAAAGATAAACTTAATCTTGAAGATGTGGTTACAAAAGATAAAAATATACATTTATGTTTTTATAAAAAAGATTTTGATAATATTGATACAACAAATTATCATAAAATATGGTGGTTATATAACAGTGAATCTAATTGTATGCCTAATGATTTTGATAGAGCCGATACGGTACCTTCACTTTCAGAAATGACTCTGAAAGCAATTTCTATATTAAAACATAATAAAAATGGATTTGTACTTTTAGTTGAAGGTTCTAAAATTGATTGGGCAGCTCATTCTAATGACCCTATAGGAGTGCTAAGTGAATTCTTAGCTTTTGAAAAAGCAGTTGAAGTAGCACTTAAGTTTGCTAGAGAAGATAAAAATACTGCTGTTATTATTATGCCTGACCATGGTACTGGTGGTATAACAATAGGAAATCAAAATAGTAATGCTGAAAGTAATAATAATTACCATAAACTTAACTATAAAGATTTTGGTAATCCAATTTTTATTAATAAAAATAAATTGTATACGGGCGAAGGTCTTAGAAAAATATTGAAATATAAAACAGATAGTATAATAGCTTTTTATAAAGCTAAAAATTTAAAAGATTGCCCTTCAAATGCTCAGATATTTTTAAAAAAGTTTATAAATAATATATATTCAATATCTTTTAGTGACGAAGATATTGAAACTTTGATAAAAAATGTTAATTTATCAGATAATGATTTTGCTGATATATTTGGACCTATTTATAGTAAATATACTTATATAGGCTGGACTACTAACGGGCATACAGGAGAAGATGTTTTTATGGCAATATATCATCCTAAAAATTATGTAAAAAAAGGTATAATTAATTTGACAGAGATAACGGAATATATAAAAGAAATTCTTAAACTTTGAAAGTTTTATAAAATAATACTTAAAAACTATTTGGTAATTTAGTAATGTATTTATATTTTTGCACTCTATAAAATTTATTGTAATTAATCGGAAAAGGAGAGGTGGGTGAGAGGCTTAAACCAACAGTTTGCTAAACTGTCGTACTGTATAAACGGTACCGGGGGTTCGAATCCCCCCCTCTCCGCTGGCATGGTATAAAGTTGTAAAATATAGAAAAAGCTCGAAAACCCAACGGTATCGAGTTTTTTTATGTAAAAGTGGAATTTTTGAAAAAAATCACCTAAAAAAACTGGCTTTTGAGTTGGCATTAAATTTTTAAAATTAATGTCAGCTTTTTCGTTGATTTTTACCTGTTTTTCAACTATTTATTTTTATAAAATGAACTTTTTCAGATAATTTTAAAACTATAAAAAGAGGAGAAAATTATAGAAACAAGAACTAAAATTCATTTAACGTTTTACGTTAAGAGGACAAGTTTAATGAAAAATTTTATACGTTGATTTTTTTATATTAGCAAGAGATATATTCGGGGCTTATGTATGCAGCCAGGAAAAGTATTTTATATAGTTCCACTTTTATTCACTTTTTAATAAATTAATGTACTTATTGACTCATTAAAATTAGTATCTTATTTAAGACGGCTATTATTATATTGATTCTATTAATAAAATTAGCACTTAATTTATTTTTAAAAAGTGCCATACTTACACAATAATTTCTGGCGGCAAAATCCTCTCTTAAAAATTATTTTCCCTTTTTTACTAGGAATATTAACATGCCCAGAATATGGTAAATATTTGCCAATAAAACTAATAATAATTCTATTATTAATTTTTGGTTTTTATCTTTTATCAATATTTTATTTATATAAAATATATAAATATAAACATAGGTGGATTAATGGAATTATTGCTTTTATTTATTTTTATTTAACAGGCTATATTATAAATTCTTTAACATTTACGTATCAAAGAAATGATTATTTTATTAATAATTTTAAAAAAGATGATTATTTAGTTGTAAAAATTAAAGAGGTTGGTAAGTTAAAATTAGGTAAGTTAAAATTTGAAGCAGAGGTATTATTAAAAAGTGAGCATGAAAAGTGGAAAAAAGTTACTGGTAAATTATTAGTAAATTGTTTCTATGATGATACTAATGTAAGACCTATACAATATGGTGATTTATTAATATTAAATTGTATTCCTTTCAGAGTAGAGGAACCTTTAAACCCAGGAGATTTTGACTATAAAGAATATTTAGGACGAAAACAAATTTTTTATCAAGCTAATTTAGGGACGAAAGAATTTATTTTTATTAATAAAAATAATTATTCTATAAAAAAAAGTGCTTTAGAAATAAGAGAATATTTTTTAAAAATTTTCACAAATTTAAATCTTAAAGGAGATGAATATTCAGTATGTTCTGCTTTAGTTTTAGGTTATGACAATGAACTAAGCGATGAAATAAAAGATATTTATTCTGCTACAGGTGCTATGCATATATTATCGGTTTCGGGTATGCACGTTGGTGTAGTTTATATTATGCTTAATTTTATTATTTCTTTGTTTAAAGTTAAAATTAACATAAAAAAAGTAGAACCTTTATTATTAATATCTGGCGTATGGTTTTATGCTTTATTAACGGGTTTTGCTCCTTCTGTTTTCAGAGCAGCGGCTATGTTAAGCTTTGTTATTATAGCGAAAACTTTAAAACGTAATTATTCAATATATAATAGTTTGTGTGCTTCTGCTTTATTAATATTATTGTCGGATACTCAACTTTTGAAAAATGTAGGATTTCAATTGTCTTATGCTGCTGTAATTGGAATAGTTTTATTTTATGAGAGTTTTAGAAAACTTTATTTATCACGTTTTTGGTTACCTCGTAAAATGTGGGAATTAGTATCAATATCTTTAGCAGCTCAAATTGCAACAGCTCCTATAGCTATTTTTTACTTTAATCAGTTCCCTAATTATTTTATTCTTACTAATCTCGTGGCCGCTCCATTATCGGGTTTTATTATATACATTGCAATAGCAACACTTATATTATCACCTTTGAAATTTATAGGAAACTTTTGTTCAATAATATTAAGCTTTTTGATAAGAATATTAAATGTTTCACTTATGTATATTGAACAATTACCTTATTCTGTTACAAAAGGCCTTAATATAAATATTATACAATGTATAATCATATATGTAATATTCATAAATGTTTTATTAATATTTAAAACTAAAAACAAATTTTATGTTTGGAGTATATTTTTTTTAATTATTGGATTTAGTTTAGTTTCTTTATATAACGATATAAAGATATATAATCAACAGTCAATAATAATTTTTAATAATAACGCTAATATAATTGGTTTTTATAAAGGTAAACAAGGAATTGTAATATCTGATACTGCTTATGTAAATAAAAATCCTTATTTATTAAAAAATTTATTAAAGGTATATTATGGCTTAAAACAAGTTATAGTTATTCCCATGAATAAAAATTTTATTTTTTTTAATAATAAATTATATAAATATCATTCTTTGATTGTTTTTGATAATAAAAAAATATTAATTATTGATAAAAATATAGAAGTTAATAATAAAATAAAATATAAATTTTATATAGATTATCTTATAATTACTAATTACTCTCAAAGGGTACAGCCAGACAATATATTTAGTGTAATCAAACCTAAAATGGTAATTTTTATGCCTAAAATTTCAATTAGTTATAAGCAAAAATGGCAAAGAGCTTGCTTTAAAAGAAAAATTAATTTATATGATATAAAAGTTAAAGGTGCTTATATTGATAATTACTAGCTTGTTAAAATTTGAATCGAAAAAGTGTTGTTACAAACCTGCCGGGATTTCTTTGTAGATTAGAATCTATAATTATTTTATTAAAAATATTTTCAATATTTATTTCAATTTCGTATCTATTTTTAAATGCTTTATAAAACTTTATACTATATATTGAATAATCAGGTAGTTTATTAGTTAATAAATATTCGTCAATAGTATTAAGGTCATTAATCCATATTTTACCTGTATATTTATATAATAAAGAAACATTTAAGATATTATTTTTCCATATGATACCTGAACTAATTTTATGTATTGGTATGTCAGTCAGGTATTTACCTGTTAAACTTGAGTCGGAAGCTGTATTTATTTTGTGTTGTATTATTTTTGAGTGTGTGTATGTATGGTTTGCATATATTAAAAGAAAATTTTTTAAATCGTATTTGATTTCAGTTTCGCAACCATATATTTCTACTTTACCTATATTTTGTTTCATCATTATAGGTGCAAGTTTATATCCCATATTTACTGTATCACCAGTGCTTGCATAATACATAAAATCTTTCCCAATGCTATAATAAGCCGATATACTAGTTGTGATATTTTTAAAATTATAGTCAATGCCAGTTTCATAAACATACAAATGCTCTGGGGTTAAGTTAGGATTTGCTATTTTAAAACGGTTTTTTTGTTTCCCAGTTCTACACATATCATCAAGCAAAGGGGTTTTAAAACCTTTAGCGAACGAAATGTAGGTGTTAAATTTTTCTGATAATTTATATTCTAAATTAATACGAGGGTTAATAGTATTCCAATACTTAGATTTAATATTTTCGTTTTCAAAATTTTTATAAAATATTAGTGTATAAGATGGGTTTTCAATATTAAATAAACCTTTGGTAAATTGAGCTATATCGTATCTTATGCCTGCATTTAAAATTAGTTTTTTATTAAAATTTATTTCATCTTGAATATATAATGCTACATTGTCAATGTTACCGGAATTATTTACTTTATCACTAGAAGTATAGTATATATCACTCCCTTTTACATTACCATTTTTATAATTAAAACCACCCGATATATTATGTATTTTGCTGTAGTTTAAATCAATATCTATATTTATCCCTTTATCTTCACGTATTACATCGGCTAAATATAGCATATATTCTCCTTCTTTAAGATATTCATAAAGTCGATTGTAAAATTCAGAAGAATAAAAGGCTACTATGTTATATTTAATTTTACTATTCTCATAATTTGAATATTTAAGGTATGCATTATAAGTAGTATGTTTTGAATGAGCTCCTTTATTTTCGAAAACTTTAATTCCAGTACTTCTTATATCATCAAAATAATTAAATTGTGCTTCAAAATTATGTTTATTATTAATTATACAACCACTTTTTAAATTAGTATTAAGTTCTTTAAAAAATACCGGGATAATGATAGAATCAGCAGTTTCAATAAATTGTTTAGGTTCAGTGATATATCCATCACTTCTTTGCCCTGTGCCTGATAAACTATAATAAAAAGTATTATTGTTGTATTTTTTAGAATTTGAAATTAAAGTATTCAGACTCATAGTATTATAAGAGCCATAGCTTGCCGATATTTCACCACTCAATTTTTCAGATATTTTTTTAGAAGTTATTTCTATTACTCCTCCCATGGCATTGCTTCCATATTTAGCAGGACCAGGCCCTTTAATTACTTTTATTTTTTCAATGTTATTTTTATTAATTAAATTCCAATTTACTGAACCTAAGTCTGATTTGTTTAGAGTAATTCCATCGAGTATTACTAATGTTCGTGATTGGTCATTAGTTGGTAGGCCGTGTATTGAA
>DAOTOD010000012.1:0-10255 GCA_035451165.1 Bacteroidales bacterium | reverse complement strand
TTTCCGTAATAAAAATATTCAGAAATATTGTATTATCAATAATATTTGTAGCTGATATTTTTATATTTTCAAACAAACCTTGTTTCCACAATTTATCAATAGCATTAGAAATTTGTTCTCCTGGTATAATAATTTTATCACCCACATTAAGGCCTGATATCATTATAATAACATTAGGGTCAAATTTTTGGGTACCTGAAACAGTTATACCGCCAATGGTATATTCGGTAGGCTTTGTATAATCAAATACTTTCAAATCATCATCTATTAAAACCTGTGCATTAAGTTTTAGAAATAAGAAATTAAAAAAGATAATTAGCCAAAAGGATATAATTCTTTCAAGTTTCATTGTTTGTATTAAATTAATTGTTCGCTAGTCATTCCAAAGCGTCTTTCACGTTTTTGAAACTCCACAACAGCTTTATATAAATCTTCTTTTCTAAAATCAGGCCATAAAGTATTAGTAAAATATAATTCGGTATATGCAATTTGCCATAATAAGAAATTACTAAGTCTTAATTCGCCACTAGTTCTTATTAATAATTCAGGGAAAGGTATGCCATAAGAATTAAGATTTTCGCATAATACATCTTCATTAATATCTTCAATATTTAATTTATTATTTTTAACTAGTATAGCAATTTTCTTAACAGCATCTACTATTTCCCAGCGAGAGCTATAACTTAAAGCTAGGTTTAAAGACATTCCTGTATTAGAAGATGTTTCTTCAATAGCTTCCATCAAGTCATTATAACATTCTTTAGGCAAGCTTAGCAAATCGCCGATAGCAAGTAAACGTATATTGTTTTTATTTAGTGTATGTTTTTCATTTTTTATTGCCTTAACTAACAATGCCATAAGTGCTTGAATTTCTTCTTTAGGTCTCTTCCAATTTTCTTTAGAGAATGCATAAAGAGTAAGGTATTTAACACCTATTTCTGCGCTAGCTTCAGCAGCTTCCCTTACAGCTATAACTCCTTGTTCATGTCCATAAGAACGTTCTTTACCATATTTTTTAGCCCATCGTCCATTACCATCCATAATTATGGCAATATGAATTGGCACTTTATCTAAGTTTATAGAATCTTTGAGTGACATTAGGGAATAATTATTAAAAAATGATCAATATCTATATTGCTGATATTTAATATTTTTATTAGGATAAGCTGAACATTTATTCCATCCTGGCGATTTAAGAACATATGTAATAAACACTCCTGCAAAAGAATACCAATCTTTAGTTTGAGAATTTCCTCTTTGTAGCCCTTCTTTAGAAACCTCTGAGTTATTAGTTCTATCAGCTAATATAGCAGCCATTTGAGTATTTTCTGCAGCAAGTTTAACAGGGTCAACATAAGTAGTACTAACATCATCTAAATAATCTATAAACGTTTTGCGCATACTCCATTCGGCACCTATACAAAAATTTTTACCTAAACTATATTTAATTCCTAATCCAAAAGGTATAGCAAATGAAGTCAATGCATATTTTTTTCGTTCAGGCATAAATGAAGTTCCTTGCCCTTCAGTACCTAGTGGTTGTAGATCATACCATTTATTTTGATACATAGCTTGAGGATTAAAATGAAATAGGGCTATTCCTGTAAAAATATATGGTGAAAAATACATTTTATCTCCTCTTCCTGTGACATATGGGAAAAAATTAAGTTCAATTTGAGCTGACACATCAGTAATTTTAGAGCGAAAGCTAAGATTTCGTTCGGGGTTATATTTAATTACAGCGTCATCGCCTTGCACTGTGCCATATAATCCATTTAATTTAACTGACCATCGAGGGTTAATATTATATCTATACAATAATCCTCCTGCGGGTTTAGCCATTGCAAAAGGTATATTAGGGTTAATATCGCCCATGTAAAAAGAAGTACCCAGAAACAAACCTGCTTCTGATCGTTGAGCTTTAGTAAATATAGTAGTAAATAACGCAAGCAGTAACAGAGAGATTTTTTTCATAACATAACACAAATAACTAATATCTAAATTTAGGTAATATTGAAGACGATGCTGGCAATTTATAATAAACGGAAAAAAGTGAAAAAATGTACGAGTCTTTATCAAAAGGGTCTCCTCTTTGTTCTCCAGGGGCTGTTTGGCCTTGAGTAACTTTAACATAAGGATCTGATGTATTTGATGGGTCAGCGAAATAACGAGCAAGCGTTCCCAGGTCTCCTTTGGCTTCGTATATAGCATCGGGGTCAAAATAAGTAGTACTAACATCATCTATATAATCTGTAAAAGTTTTTCTAAAGCCAATTTCGAGTCCTACCGACCATCTTTCGTCAATAGCATATGTAAATCCTATACCATAAGGGATACATAGTTGTACGAGGTTATATTCTTTGCGTGTTGGTGTAAGTCCTTGCCCTTCTGTAGATAAAGGTTTTAATTGATACCATTTACCTTTATAATTAGCTTTAGGGTTAAAATAAAAAGCTCCCACACCTGCAAATAAATAAGAAGAAATATGAATGTGTCTTAAACCTTTTACTCCTTCTAAGTTATATTTATGTCCTTCTCTTTTTCTTTCAGTAAAATAATATTCTCCTTGTACAGAACCTTCTAAAAGATAAGATCTAAAATGCAAATTACGATTTCTTCTCATAGGTTCTTTAGTAAATTTATCGTTACCACTAATCCATCCGTATAAAATATTAGCACGTAAGCCAAAATTTTTATTCAGTTTAACTGCATAGCCTCCATGAAATCCTGGCCTAATACTTAAGAAATCGAAATCACGTAATCCATTAGTACCTATTCTATTAGCGCCCCCTAGTTCACCTAAAAAATTAGTTGCGGTAATACTAAAGGTTAAATATTTATCCTTATTAAGTCCTACTATTTGAGCATAAGAATAATCATATTCTAAGAAACACATTAAACAAAGTGCAATAAAAGAAAAATATAATTTTTTTCATAACTGGGTATATTTTATATTTAAATGTAAAAATAATCAAAATAAATATATTTTATATCACTTAAATTAAATATTTTTTACATTTATTTAATTTGCAAAGATATAAATTTAAAAACAAGTTTATTTAATATTTAGTTTAAAAATTAAAAAAAATCAATTTCTAACATCTTTTCCCCATAATAATTTATTTCTTAAAGCCATATAAAAATCATTATTTTTTAATTCAATAAAATTTATTGTATAATTATTTTTACAAACTACTATTTCATCGCCTGGTTCACCAGGATAATACCTAGAATCTAATGATATCAAATATCCTAGCGATTTGTCAGATATTTTCATTTTCACAACCTCTGTATCAGGTATAACAATTGGACGAACTGTTAGATTATGTGGAGCAATGGGAGTAATAACAATATTATTAGAATTAGGAGCAATTATAGGGCCTCCACAACTTAAAGAATAAGCTGTTGAGCCTGTAGGTGTAGCTATTATTAAGCCATCTGCCCAATAAGAATTAAGAAATTTATCATTAACATAAGTATGAATAGTTATCATAGAAGAAGAATCTTTTTTTTGAATAGCGACTTCATTTAAAGCTATATCGAGGTTATCTATTTTACTTTCAGAAGTAATAACTTTAAGCAAAATTCTTTGATTGATTGTATAATTTTTATTGATAATATCGCTTATAGCTACATCAAATTGTTCAGTAGTAATACTTGAAATAAAACCTAATTTACCTATATTAATTCCTAGTATAGGTGTCCCTGAATTACGTATAAAAGAAATAGTATCAAGTAAAGTACCATCTCCACCGATGCTTAATAATAAATCAACATTATTAAGTATATTATTTTCACTAAAAAGTTTACAATAAGTATTAGAAATATTAGTATTTTGGTTAACTATATCGAGTAAGAATTTATTTAATATTACTTCACAATTATGAAGTTTTAATGTATTAATTAATTTTTCAATAAAATTAACTAATAATTCTGAATTGTTTTTACAATATATAGCTATTCTCATTTTTCAACTTTATATAACAGTCAATACTAATAAATTAGGTACTCTTGTAAAATTAAATATTTAAATAATGTAAAAAAGCGTCGAATCTATCTTTCAAATCATCAAAATAATTACTTTCATAATAAGAAGCCTTTATGACATACTGGTATCTATTAAATGTTTGTAAAACAGGGCCTATATCCATTCGGTTTAATTTTATAGTAACTTCAATTTTTGTACTGTCAGGATATGATGATATATAAAGACTTAAAATTTTTGCATCATTACTTTCTATAATGCTTGCTATTTCGGTTAAACTAAAGTCATTAGAATTTAATTCAAGTATTATTATTCCACCTGGATTATTAACTGCCAAAACTTCAGAAAAACTTTTGATTAAAGTTATTAAATCAATAGTTCCTAAATAAGTATTATCATCGTCAACAACAGGAATTAAAGTCAATTTTAAACCTCCAGCTATTTTTAATACTTCATAAATATGTTGGTATTTATGTACTGAAGCGCCTGATAAAGATAGATTGTGATTACCTATAGCATCATCTAATTTATTATGTTCTATAATATCAGTTTCAGAAATTAATCCTAAAAATTGCTCATTATTAACGATAGGCAAATGAGTAACTTTATATTCTTCCATAATTTTTATAGCATCAGCACCTGTATCTGATGTTTTAAGAGGAGTAATATTATCAGACAATAAATCTTGTGCTATCATATTTTCTGAATATTCAATCAAAAATAATTAAAAAAATATCTTTTAATAAAATTTTATTTAAAAGTTTATTAAAAATAATGTTTATAGATTTGCAAAAAAATATAAAACATTTATGATAAAATTAAGTGTAAATATAAATAAAATTGCAACCCTTCGTAATGCAAGAGGTGGCAATATTCCCGATGTTGTTAAAGCAGCTTTAGATATTGAATCTTTTGGGGCCGATGGTATTACAGTGCATCCTCGCCCTGATGGTCGTCATATTAGGTATGATGATGTTAAGAACTTATCGACTGTATTAAAAACAGAATTTAATATAGAAGGCTATCCATCTGATTCATTCCTTGAACTTGTAACCTTAGTAAGGCCACATCAAGTTACTTTAGTTCCGGACCCTCCTGATGCTTTAACTTCCAATGCTGGGTGGGATACTATAAAATACAATTCATTTTTACAAGATATAATACAAAGGCTGCAAAAATTAGGTATCAGAACATCAATATTTGTAGAAGCTAATTCTTTAATGGTTGAAAATGCAGCCAAAACAGGTACAAACAGAATAGAGCTTTATACAGAAAGCTATGCTAAAAACTACATAGTTAACCCCCTAACTGCTATAGAACCTTTTATTGCAGCAGCCAAAACAGCTATTGAATGTGGGCTTGAAATTAATGCTGGACATGATTTAAATTTACAAAATTTACACTACTTTGCTAAAAATATACCTGACTTAAAAGAAGTATCTATAGGACACGCTTTAATTTGTGATGCCTTATATTATGGACTAGAAAATGTAGTAAGAATGTATAAAAACTGCCTTAAAATATAAATTATTTACATTTGCCTTAATGAGTTTATATTACAGAGTTATAGGTGCTGGTGCCCCACTAATAATGCTACATGGGCTTTATGGGATGTCGGATAATTTGTTGCCTATAGCTAAAAATTTAGCCAATACTTATAAAGTTTTTCTTCCAGATTTAAGGAATCATGGGCAATCGCCACATTACGCAGAAATGAACTATGATTTAATGGCTAATGATATTAAAGAATTAATGAAGCAAGAAAATATTCAAAATAGTATAATTATAGGATATTCTTTAGGCGGAAAAATAGGGATGAAATTAGCATTAAGTAATTCGATATTTATAAAAGCTTTAGTTGTAATAGATATTTCACCAAAACAATATTATCAAGATTATAATGAAGAAATAATAGACATAATCGATTCATTAAATTTAAATTTATTTAAAAATATTTATGAAATAAAGCAATTGCTTAAAACAAAAAACATAAAAAACAACATAATAAACGTGTTAGTAAAAAACTTAAAAAAAAATAAAACAGGCTCATTAAAATGGAAAATGAACATAAAAGCAATTATAAACAATAAAGATAAATTATTAGAAAGTATCAACAGTAATAATGAATATGAAGGCCCTGTTTTATTTATAAAAGCTCAACAATCTGAATATATAACAAATGAAGATTATTCTTATATATATAATCTATTCCCTAATGCTGTAACAATAAAAATTCCCAAAGTTAGCCATTGGCTTCATACAGAAGCTCCTGATATATTAACTCAACACATTAAAGATTTTTTAGAAAAAAAAATTTAAATTATCACCCTTGTAATTTATTATTAGTACTAATAGCACGTTTAGAAGCCATAATAGTTATCTCATACAGAACTAATAAAGGCAATGATACTAATATTTGGGAAAAAACATCAGGTGGGGTTATAATTGCAGCAATAATCAAAACAATAACCAGAGCATATTTACGATTTTTTTTAAGGAACGACGGAGTTATTAAACCTAATTTTGTAAGAATAAAAACAAACAAAGGCAATTCAAAAAGCGCCCCAGTAGTAATAGTAACTGAAAACAAAGTATTAACATAAGAATTCAAAGTGATTTGATTTTTTATAGTCTCACTGAGGCTATAAGAAGTAAAAAAATTTATTGTTAAAGGAACTATAATAAAATAACTAAATAAAACGCCGGTAAAAAAAAGGATAATACAAAATAATATTCCTCCTTTTATTTTTTTTTGCTCATAATTATAAAGTGCAGGTTTAATAAACCTCCATATTTCCCAAATAATATAAGGTGCTGCAAATATAAGAGCAATCATAAATGATATATAAACATGCATTACAAACTGCCCGGGTAAATTAATATTTATAATATTTAAAGTTTTACTTGCAAGGCAAAGAGAATCAATAGATATTAATTTACCTATTTCACATAATACTCTATTTGTAATAAAACTACTTTCTTTGGGGGGCAAAATAATATTATCGAATAAAAATTTTTTTAATACAAAAGCTATAATAGTTAACGCACATATTACCAACACTGAGCGCAAAAGCATACCTCTCATATCTTCCAAATGATCCCAAAAACTTTTCTTTTCAGTATTATCTTTAATTTTTTTATCTGTCATGAAAATAAAAAATTAATTATAAGGGAAAAGTAAACAAGCGTCGCCGTAACTTAAAAAGCGAAAATTATTTTTAAGAGCATAATCATATACTTCTCGCCATTTACCATTAATAAAAGCAGCCACAAGCATAAGCAAAGTACTATTAGGCTGATGAAAATTAGTAATCATAGCATCAACCATTTTATACTGGTACCCAGGTACAATAATTAATTCAGTTATACCATTAAGAATATTAATATTTTTATTATGCATAAAATTTAAAACAGCCATTAAAGCTTCTTTTCGAGATATATTCAATTTACATTGTTCATAAGGTAACCATTGCGGTATTTTAAATTCTTTAAATGATTTATTATTAATAATCATAGCTCCAAACCAATAAATACTCTCCAAACTTCGCACAGAAGTAGTTCCAATAGCAATAATATTTTTATCAGAAAACAAAAATAGTTGTTCAATAGTATCTTTAGGAATGTTTATTTGTTCATTATGCATAACATGCTCAGATATATTTTTTGCAGTAACTGGACGAAAAGTGCCAGTAGTAATATGTAACGTAAGATATACTATGTTTAACCCATTATTTTTCAATTTATTCATTAGTTCCGGTGTAAAATGCAACCCAGCTGTCGGAGCAGCCACTGACCCGGCTCGATTAGCATAAACAGTTTGATATCTCAATTTATCTTGTTCTATTGGTTGCCTTTGAATATAAGGAGGTAAAGGAGTTTGACCAAAAAGCTTAAGTATATGATTAAATTGTAAATTTTTATCATCCCATTTAAAAGACACGACAGTATATTCATTAAAGTCCTCTACAAAATCGGCTTTAAGAGTAATTTTTGTATTTTTATAATTAGCATAAGCTTCAAGAGTATTTTTTTTCCATCTCTTTTTATTTCCAACTAAACATCTCCAGTAAACCTCTCCTTCCGATTTAAGTGCTTGCTCATAATTAGAAAAACAATGATGAGGTTCTACACAAAAAATTTCTATGATAGCTCCTGTATTTTTTTTAAAGATCAAGCGTGCAGGAATTACTTTTGTATCATTAAAAACAATAATACTATTACTATCAATTAAATCGGGTAAAGAATTAAATAACGTCTCAGTAATAATACCTTCTTTAAAAACAAGCAATTTTGAGTTATCTCTTTCATTTGAAGGATAATATGCTATTTTTTCAAGTGGTAATTCATAAAAAAAATCATTAGTTGATATGTCAGGAATGAGCGGCATAATAAATTTTTTCTTAAACTTTGCAAAGATAATGTAATACTTTTAGCTATTGCTATTAAAAATAGTTAATTTTGTGATATATGTCATATAATATATATAATTTTAAAATACTCTCCGTCTCTATTTTCATTATATTTGTATTTATATCCTTATTTATAAGGCTAAAATATATTAGTTCAGTTCTTACACCTAACAATATTGGGCATATATATACAATAACAACTATTAAATCATGGGATAAAAATGGGGGATTAAAAAATTATTTTGTACCAATTATAAGTTATAATAATCAAGGTGATAAAAATATAACAGTATATAAAAGATTAACTAATAAAAATGGGCAAAATTATTTTATCTCTTTTCCTCCTTTTTCATTTATTTTTGCTTATATTTTTCATAAAATTGTATTCAATATTAATTTAAATTATTTATTAACAGTATTAGCTATATTAAGTCATTTATTAACAACTTTATTAATTTTATTAACTTTAAATAAATTATATCCTATAACAAACAGTATTGAAAATGTATTAAGTAATATAAGTAGTGCTTTTATTATTTTATTTTCAGCACCTTTTTTATTTCATAGCTTATCATGGTTTCCAGAAATTGCAGTTTTACCAATATGGTCTTGGTTTATATATTTTACAACTATGATAAAAACTCAATTACGAGTTAAAAAAATTAATTTTATTTTAGGTTTTATTATAAGTTTTTTACTATGTTATACTGACTGGTTAGGCTATTTAGTAATATTAAGCTTTTACATTTATGTATTTTTTATTAACAAAAACAAAATATTATCAAAAATATGTTTTTATTGCTTGTTAGGGAGTTTTACTGCTTTATTATTAACAATAATTCAATACTCACAAATTGATGGCTCCCAATCATTTATCAAAGCATTAAGTATAAGATTTATAGAAAGAAGTGGTTTATTTACTACTCAATTAACTGATAAAGGTTTAAATTGGTATAATATTAATACATGGGTCTTAGCTTTAAAAAGATTTTCACAATTAGTTTCAGGTGTTGGGTATTTAGCTGTTTTTTTAATAATAATAGGCTTTTTATACAAAACAACGAGAATAACAAAATATTCTGTTATAGTATTCCTTTTATTTGTATCATTTTTACCAGTATTATTACATTTCGCTTTATTACTTAATGCAAATGTTATACATGCAGGAAGCTGGGCTAAATTGTATATTCCATTATCTTTAGGTAGTGCATGGAGTATTAATATTTTTTATAACAAATTCGATGAAAATTTTGAAAAAAAATATATTCTTACTGGTTTAACAGCAGGCATTATATTATCAATTTTAGTATCTTCAGCTCATTTTAAAAGAATTATGAGCAACTATACTGATGAAAAAGTACTAAAAGAACAAGCTTTATTCATAAAATCACATACTAAAAATACGCAAGCTGTTTTTATCAAAGAAGATGATGCTACTATCACAAATTATTTACCATATATTGAATTTATTACTGAAAGGAATATAGGTACTGCTAATAATTATTGTGAAGTTTTACAAAAGATGAAAGTAGCAAAACAAAAAGAAGCTGTCTTCTTTCAGTTAAAAACAAATAAATATCAAATATTAAAAATAGATAGTCTTTACTAATATTTAATATTATGAAATTAAAAAATAATATACCCAATTTATTGACTTTAATAAATTTATTATGTGGATGTATAGCCATTGCTATGGAATTTCAAGGAAGATACATTGTAACAATAACTTTAATCTTTATTGCAGCTATTTTTGATTTCTTAGATGGTTTTATTGCTCGATTATTAAATGCCAAATCTAATATTGGCAAAGATTTAGATTCATTAAGTGATATTGTTTCTTTTGGTGTTTTACCGGGTATTA
>DAOTOD010000011.1:0-10683 GCA_035451165.1 Bacteroidales bacterium | reverse complement strand
TTCATTTCTTCCTTTGATTTTTCCTTTATTTGCGGAAACTTCATTTAATTTTTTTAGATATCCTATCTTATTATATAAATTACTAAGATTACCATTAATGTTAATTTGTTTATTATTAGAATTTTCAATAGTATTACCTAAATATGTCGCAGATAAAGGAGCTGCTGTCCAATGATATTCTCCTCCATAACGTGCAGTACTGCTAAGCCAGTTAAATAAAGGTATTTTATTTATAGGAATATTATAATTAAAGTTAAAAGTATGGTCAAACGACGTTTTGCGGCCTAATCGACCTATGTTAGACATAATAGAGTCCTTTTCCCATTTTTCATCAATTTTACCTGGAGGTTCATCAATACGTGAATTTACATTCGCATGATAATCAAAATTTAAAGATTGACTAAAATCATATTTTAAATCATAATATCTATTCCATGAAAAAGTTTTAACATACGTCGGCTCCATTAATATTAATGCAGAACTTTTATTTCTAAGCATATTTTCATTATACAATCTATCCATATCTGTTCTGAAAGCAAGTAATTTAGGCTTATAAAAGAAATTAAAATCACTGATTAGTGCTAAACCTTTATAATTTTTCAAAAATTTTGACTTACTAAAAGGTTTAACTGGTTTGGGATTAGTGGTGTAATTATAACCTATAGCTCCTTTATAAGTTTTTTTAATATCGTATTCTATATCTACACTACGATGAAATATTTCAGAATAAGCATAAGTAAAATCAAAATTTTCTATACTCCATAAATATATTTTTTGTTCTTTTTTAGTTTTAATTTTTCTTACATTAACAAAATTAATGTTCTTACGACGTGTATAATCTTGTGACAAATTCTTTATTGAATCTCTTTCTGCTTTTGTTTCATAAGTTTTCAAATCTGATTTAAAATCAATGTCAGGATTTAAAGGATTATATTGAGGATTACTAACCGATTCCCCATAGTCAAAATGTAAAGGTATTTTTAAGCCCGTATTTTGAGGAAAAAATTTTCCTAATTCTAAATTAGTAGCTATGTCATAAGTAGTGATTTCTTCTTTTTGTCGTTCATTAACTTTTTTATCAATACTCCCAAAACCCGGCGTACTTATACTTCCTGCTAATACAAGATTACCAATATCAGCAAGATTAGCATTTATGCGCCCAGTCGCTGCCCAGCCTGATTTTTCATTAAAATCAGTTAATCTTAATTCATTAAACCACACTTCTGTACATTTAGGTTTCCCATCATCTCCATCTCCAAAATATTTTTTCTTAGGATTTCTTATACCTATCATAATAGTTTTCACTGCCGCAAGATTAGGCATACCTACAACAGTAATAGTATTTTTACCATCTTTAAAAATATATGGTGTAGAAGCACTTACATTGCTGTTAGCTTCTCTCATCGCAGTATTCCTATCTTGCTTAACCTGTGCTAATAATTCAAGATCTATTTCAAATTCATTTTCTTTGGGCCAAATAGCTAATTGATCAACTGCACTTGTGCCCCATGGAGTAAAAGTCAAAGGTACCTCATATTCATAATAATTATCCGTAAAGTCAGTACCCAATCGAATAAAAGCTGTTAAATCGCCATTATTAATAACATCATTTACATCAGCAGCTTCTGCATGAACAAACATTTTAAGTTTTTTATATTGTCGCATATCAAAATCACAAGTTTTATATGCTGCTCGAGCATCACCATCTATAAGATTACAAACTTTAAGAACTATAGATTGTTCATTTAACTTTTGAAGATTTGTAGTGCCTAAATTTAATTCTCTTTCTATACCAGGTGGTAAAACATAAGGTATAGGCGTTCTTTTACCATTTTCTTCAATATTAACAGTAGATACATCAAACGTAGTATTATTATGACTATCGTCAGGTAAATATTCACCTGGTGCTAATAAAGAATATTTATATTTTCTCCAATCACTGCGTACTAAATCTAAAGTAGCGAATCTCAATACTGCATTTTCAGAAAAACCTTTAAGGTACATACGCATAAACCTTATTGATTTAAAGTCCTGAATATTACCAATAACTTTATCAGGGCTTTGAATAGGTATTTTAAACTGATACCATTTTACATCTGCTGTAGTGCCATTCATAAGATTTACAGATGCTGTAAAAACATCTGTTATATAATTTTGCCCAACCATCATTTTATTAGGTTTTATCTCAACACGATATTCAAAATATCGTTCTGTTTCACTTAAAGTATTATCACGGTTTATATCTTCAACATTAGGTAAAGTTGTCGCAGATGTTGGGTAACTTTCAGGCGATTGTTCAGAAGTAGGTGAATTACCTTCAACTCCGTTATAATTTTTATATCTATCCAGAATACTTGTTTGGGCATTATCAAAGTCAGTTCCTCTAAAATAATGATAATTATCACCTGAAGGATCAGTAATAGCTTTTTGATAAGCTCCAGAGTTAGCAGAGAAAGCATTAGCTATTTTTTGAATATAAGTATCATAAAAGAAATTCCTTTCATCATCATCTCTTAAACCATCATATCCTACATCTTGATAGGCACGTGAACTAGGATTATTATCAAAAGAATTAACTAATGCTTGTAATGTAGGCACCCGCCCCCATATTGTAGTATCAACGTTAGTAACGACATCTGAGGTAGGTAATCCATTTTCATAACTTTTGCGCCCGTCTTTAAGAACATCTTCAGAAATATCACCTAAATCAAAATACAGGTAGCCACCATTTTGTAATGGTTGCTGAGGCCCTGAACCGTCAGGATCAATGAAAGGATCCATCATCCAAAATTCAATATATTCAACATTAGTAGATTCAAAATCTGTTGTTTCTATCTTTCTCATTATTCCTCCCCATCTGGTTTCAGGAGCTAAAAGTTCTCCAGCTGCATTAATACCAGCTGACCACGGAGTAGGCAACACATCATAATTATAAGGGCCTCTTTCAGTAGGATAAAAAGCTAAATTTAATACAGCAATATTCATAGGTTGACCATTAGGCACTTCTTTATTAGGAAAGACTTCTGTTTCAAGAACTTCTCTAACATAATGATTCGATTGCTGATTCTTATCATTTTTTATATGCTCAGGTGTCAAGTTATTATTTCTTACAAATAGCGGATCAATGATATACCAACCAAGTTTAGCACGATTATATCCATAAGCAAGATTTGAATCTAACATTGCTTCAGGAAATCCTCCAGGATAGCCTTGCCCTTGTGGCGTACTAGCTAGAAACCAAGAACCTATACTTTTAAGATCTTGTGATGATTTACTTCCTTCAAAATCATCGATATATGCTGTACCTGTTTTACCAATAGATCTGTTATGGCCGGGTATTAATTGTGCAAATTCTCCATTAAAAGTTATATTTGAAGGGGTTTTAGTATCAATAAAAGGGATCTTATCAATTAATTTAGTTAAAAACCTTGATTCTGTTTGGTAAGTAGCATCTACTCCCCATATAGTATTTGATATAGGCTCATCTCCAAAGTTCACTTTTTGAGTAAGTGGTCTTTCTGTCAAATTTAATATTGTCCCTCCCAAAGCAAAATTTTTATTTACTTTATAATCTATATGGCTACCCATCATAGTTTTTGTTTGAATATTAAAAAGAGTATTACTTTCAAGCGATATATTTATGGGAGTCCCTGAATTTAATATTCCTTCATTAATTATTTTAAGACGACCAAGTGTATAATCAACTGTATAATCAACATTTTCAGTAAGTAATATTCCTCCTGCCGTTACTTTAACTGAACCTTGAGGAATATTCATTGCATTTAATGATATTTCAGAACTTGATGATGATTTATAAGTTCCTTGTATTAAAAATTTATTTTTAGCAGGGTATTGTTGTGCAGCATTTTTAGGCATATCATATAATTCCTGAAATACATATTTTTTAGCAATATTAGAATCTTCAGGAGCAAATTTTTTATATAAATCTGTTCCAAATGGTTCCAATACTGGGAAAAAAATTCTTCCATTTGAAGCTTGTATAGTACCTCCTTCTGTAGCAGCTTTATCTATAAAATCAAAAACTCCATCAGGAGTGGGATCAAGTAAAGTATTAAGATTATCGCAACCCAGTATACGTATAAATGGTATACCTTTAATAGAACTTTCTGTTAAATATCCAACAGGAACTCCATGTTCGTCATTAGTATATAAAACATTAAGTCTAAAATCTTCTGGATTAATTTGATAACCACCTATTGCATAAACATTTTTCATCATCAATTTCCATAAAGGAATTTGTGTATTCAGAGCCGTGCTCTTTAATAATTTTACCATTAAACAATTAGGTGCATTCACCCCTCCATTTGAGAATTCACCTACTTGATAAATTGTAGTATCACCTAAAATAGTATATTGATAAGCAACTGCTAAAACTTGGTCCGAATTTAAAGTAGTGTTTAATGAGATAAAGCCCAACTTACTATTAAATGTATATTCAGTAGAACTTAACTTTCTTGCATTTTCAACCTTTTCAAAATCAACTCCTGAAACAAGATTTAATGGAGGTCCATTTAAATATGAAGATACAGTATTAATATTTCTTATTTTAGACGTATCTATTACTAAAGGCAAATTATTACTATAATTTTGTGGTAATTGTTTTCCTGGACTAGGCGAAAAAGCTGAATTATAAGGTGAATTTTCACCAAGGTCCATAAAAGCAACAATATTACGATTTTCAGTAGTAGCAGGACCTATGTTAGTTACCCATACTTCTATTTTTGTTATATTAATTGGAGAATTAATAACAGGCAAGTTTTGCATAGCCTGATTATACCTATTTCTAAAATATTGTGATATAAAAAAATGTTTATTTTCTTCGTATTGATCAGCTTTCAATTCAAATGTGCTAGTTTGTGCACCTCCAGCAACTGTAATATTGGTGGTTTGACTTTTTTGCTGTGAAAATATTGAAGTAATAGTTGTTCTCCCAAATTGTAACGCTGTTTTGATACCAAAAAGGCTCTGACTTCCTGTTATCAAAGTACCATTAAGTGGCAAAGTAACATCACCTGCTTCAATAATTTTAATTATTTCATCTTCTTTACCTTCATAAGCTAATTTCATTTTATTTTCAAAGTCAAAAGTAGCTTCAGTATTATAATTTGTACCAAGTTGTATTTTATCACCTATTTTAGCTGTAACATTCATCTGTATTTTTTCCTGAAAGTCAAAGTTTGCTGTTCTTCTTTGTTTGACATCTAAAGCTGGGTCATCTCTTCTACTTGCATTAATGCCAAAAATTAGTTCAGCTGATCCTTGTGGTCTTATATCTATGACATTACTTCCGAATATTTTATCAAAAACTTCTCCTCCTATATGCAATGAAGGTATGAGGTTTTTATTTCTATCTCCACCGGCACTTTTTGCTTTTTCAAGCCAATAACTTCTTAAACTAGAATTTATATCATAGTCAAGATAATCTTTAAATGACATAAAAAAAGGCTCCCTATATATAACACTACCAACTTTAGGATATATAATATATCCATTCATATCAGGGTCATAAACCACAGAATCGTAAATATTAGGAGGGGTATTTAAATGTAAAGGGGAATAAAAAGTTTTATCTATATAAGGAATAGCAGAATTAATAGGTATAGGATATATTAATTTAGGTGGAGGGGTATCTATTGCTATTTTAAAAGATTTATTATTAAAAGGTTCCCTTTCTTTAACAGGTAATGTAGCTTGAGTAATTAAAACAAGCAAAGCTATAAACGAAAAAGAAACAAACCCGATTATATATTTTAATGTTCGCTCCAATGTTTTATAGTTTAATTAGTTTAATCACAATATTTTTAACGACTGTTTTATTAATTCTTCTACAGAAAAAGATTCTGTTTGTTGTTCACAAACAAAATCAACTGCTTTTTTAGCTGCACTTAAAGGAAAACCTAAAAGTGTCAACGCATATAACGCTTCATTTTTAATTGTATTGTTTTTATCAATAACTTTTTCAGATAAAGTATCTGTCTTATTAATTTTATCTTTTAAGTCAACAATAATTCTTTGAGCTGTTTTAAGTCCAATACCTTTAATACTTTGTAGTATTTTTACATTCTCTTTCACAATTGCATCTGTTAGTTGACAAGCATCCACTGATGATAATATCATTCTAGCTGTATTTGCTCCAACCCCTGATACGGAAAGAAGTTGTCTAAATAATGTTCTTTCATTTTCGTCATAAAAACCATATAACAAATGAGCATCTTCACGTATTACTGAATGTATAAGCAAAAGCAATTCATCACTTTTATCGTCAATCTTTGAGTAAGTATTTAATGAGATATTTACCATATAACCTATACCCGAAGCTTCTATTATAACATAAGTAGGTTTTTTGGAAATTAGTTTCCCTTTAATATATTCAATCATATCTATTTTTTCATTACTTTATTTATTGTCCATTCAAGTACTTCATTAATTATTTTTTCGTCAGGTAAAGGAATTAATTTTTGATTAATAAGTGTCTCTATAGTATTTCTAGCATTTTTAATATCGTTTTGTGCTTTATTAAAAGCTTCTTGCCACGACATATTTATTCTTGCTACTCCATCTTTAATAGCTTGCATAGCTACATCAGCAGCTTCAAAAGCAAAAACATCTGTTTCATCCATTTTAGGTACTATATTTTCAGGAGTAATTCCTCTTCTTTGAGCAAAAATAGCTAAAGAATGAGCTGCTGCAATAGCCATATTATCAGTAATTTTTTTTGATCTTACTAATAATGCACCTTTCAAAATACCTGGGAATCCTATAGCGTTATTAATTTGATTTGCAAAATCGCCTCTCCCCGTTGCTACTATATAAGCTCCTGCCTCTTTTGCTAAATATGGATAAATTTCGGGGATTGGATTAGCACAAGCAAAAACTATAGGTTTTTCAGTCATTTTAGTAATCCATTCAGGTTTTATAACGCCTGGTCCTGGAGTACTTAAAGATATAAGGACATCTGCTCCACTTATCGCTTCTTCTATATTTTTAATTTTCGATATATTTGTAATTTCACACAATTCCCATTTCCTATAAAATCGTTTATCATTTTTTATATCTTCCCTATCCAAATGTAAACTTCCGCGAGAATCAAATATTATTATATTAGCGGGGTTGGCCCCATCAGCAACAATTAACCTAGCTATAGTAGTATTCGAAGCACCTGCCCCTATCAATACTATTTTAGCATCTTCTATTTTCTTATTAACTATTTTCAAAGCATTAATTAGCCCTGCAAGAGTAACACAAGCTGTTCCCTGAGCATCATCATGCCAAACAGGAATAACACACTCTTCACGTAGCACATCAAGTACTTTATAACAATTAGGTTGAGAAATATCTTCAAGATTAATAGCACCAAAACTATGTTGTGCCATTTTCACAAAATCTATAAGTTTTTGCGGGTCATTATTGCCTGTTTCATTTCGGCTATCAACACATAAAGCAATAGCATCTATACCTCCTAAATATTTCATAAGAAAAGCTTTACCTTCCATAACTCCTAATCCTCCAGGAGGTGTACAATCCCCATCACCTAAAACTCTTGTAGAATCAGAAACTACAGCGACTAAATTACCACGATTACTAAGAATAAAAGAACTATCATTATCATCTCTAATTGTTGTAGAAACTGCAGATACCCCAGGGGTGTACCATACATTAAACCAGTTAAATCCATATATAGGAGCTTTAGGTAAAGTTTGAACTTTTCCCCCATAAAAAGAATGTAAGGTTAAAGATAATTTTTTAAAAAAAAGCGTTTTAGCTCTTGCTATTTGCTCGTGAGAAAAATTTTCAGGAAATACCTTATCAAAATTTTCAAGGTTCAATTTTATTTTTTCCATTATTTATCTAAATTAGCTTGTAAAATTAAAATATTTTTAAATAATAATGAATTTTATTTAGTCAAACTCTACAGATAATGATAAGTACTTTTATAATATATTTTTTATAAAATTAAAAAATTATAAGACAACTATTAAAAACAAATAAATGTCAATTTATATACACAATAAATAATTTAAATTTTTTACTTTTGTTATTAAAAAGAAATAAAAAATGAAAAAAATAATTTTATTATTTTGTTTTACCTTCTTGCTATTATCATCATTATTTGTAAATGCTTCTCACATAGCTGGTGCTGACTTAACTTATACATGCCTTGGTGGAAATACTTACTTAATAAGATTTGCTTTTTATCGTGATTGCAGTGGTATATCAGAACCTTCAAGTGTCTCAATTAATTTCCGATCAGTAAGCTGTGGGCAAAACTTTAGCGTAACTCTTAATAAAATAGCAGGGACGGGGAATGAGGTTACCCCTGCCTGTCCTTCTCAACCTACTACATGTTCAGGAGGTTCTATATATGGTTTAAGAGAATGGATTTATGAAGGTCAAGTAAATTTACCCCCTTGTAATGACTGGGTAATGAGTTATAGCTTGTGCTGTAGAAATCCTCCTATCAATACAATTAGTAATCCTACAAGTGCGGGTATATGGATTGCTGCTACTTTAAATAATCTTGATGCCCCTTGTAATAGTTCTCCACATTTTTCAAACCCGCCTGTAACTATAGTATGTCAAGGCCAAACTTTTTGCTTTAATCATGGAGCTATAGACCCTGATGGAGATTCTTTAGTATATTCACTAGTAACACCCTACGATGGCGGTCCTTCTAGTTCTCCTGTATATGTAAGCTACATAGGTGGCTATAGTGCAACTCAACCTTTACCTTCTAATCCTCCTGTAACACTCGATATTCACACAGGAGATATTTGTATGACACCAACCCAAAACGTAGTTACTGTAATGGCTGTATTAGTCCAAGAATGGAGAACTATTAATGGAGTACCTACACTCATAGGTAGTGTTTATAGAGATATACAACTAAATGTTATTACATGTACAAATACCCTCCCAACCCTTGGAGGTATAAATCCATTAGCAACTCAATATAATCCAAATGATACCATTTATAAAGTACCTCTCTGTTTAGGCAATTCTATATCATTTAACATTTATCCGCACGATCCTGATAATAATCAAAATTTAAATTTAACATGGAACAATGGTATCCCTGCTGGTAATTTTATTGTTACTAATAATAACACACCTAATGCTTATGGAAGCTTTAATTGGACACCAACACAAAATGATGTAAGTAATGTGCCTCATTGTTTTACTGTTACTATTAGTGACGATGCTTGCCCTTACTTTGGAACACAAACTTTTTCATATTGTATTACTGTAAAAGGAATGTCAGTTGATATCGGAACAGACACTCTACTTTGTAAAGGTGAAAATTACATTGTTACGGCTATTGCTGACAGTTCTGCAGTTAATTATTATTGGTCTATAAATGGAACTCCTGTACCTACCCAAGATACTTTTTTAATTATTAATTCAAGTATAATGCCACCAGGTGATTATGATGTTGAAATTACTGTTGATGATGGCAGTGCAATGGTATGTCCCGGTTATGATAAAATCAAAGTTACTATAGTAGATATGCCTTCTGTTAATTTAGGAGCAGATACAACTATTTGTGATGGCCAAAGTATTATCCTTGATGCAGGAGCAGGTACTTTATATTTATGGAATACTGGCGAAACTACTCAAACTATAACTATCTCTCAAACAGGTTGGTATTCAGTTACCGTTGATGGGGGGAATGGGACACGTTGCCTTGATACTAATTCTATGAATTTATTTGTTGCTCCTATGCCTGTAGTGAACTTAGGATTAGACACATGCTCAGAAACTAGTTTCATAATTGATGCAGGTAATCCTGGAATGTATTATTCATGGGCACCTTATGGCCAAACAACTCAAACTATTCAAGCTAATGTAACAGGAATATATTCAGTAACTGTAAGTTCCCTACCTAATGGCTTATGTAATTCTTCTGCTTCTAAGGATGTAAAAATAATACCTACACCTATTATTAATCTTAAAGACACAACAATATGTAAGCATCATAACTTAACGCTTGATATAACCCAACCGGGAACAGGTTATTCATACCAATGGCTACCAAGTGGAAGTAATAATTCATATTATATAATATCAGGTTTTCAGCCGGGAGAATATACTATTGTAGCTAATATTACAGGGTGTAAAACAGTAACAGATAGTTTAAAATTAAAAGTAGAGCCATGCGATTTAATTATTCCCAATGTGATAACGCCTAATGGTGATGGTTTTAATGACTATTTTTATATTCCTAACTTAAATTTCTACCCTAATAGTAGTATAGTAATATTCAACAGATGGGGTAAGAAAGTTTATGAGAGTAGCAATTACCAAAATGACTGGGATGGTGAAAATCATAGTGATGGTGTATATTATTTTATATTAAATATTAATTATGGTAGTAGTAATAATAGCAACGACGAAATTAAGCAAGAAATACATGGCATTATAACAGTTATAGGGAAGAATAACTAAATAATATATTACTAAAATTAAGGTAAAGAAGAAGGGGGCCCATAATTAGGGTTGTTTATAAAATCATAATCAGATAAAGTTAATAAAAAAGCTTTTAAAGCAGCTTTTTCAGAAGGAGTTAGTTTTGCTCCTCCTTCATTTATTTTATGCATAAGTGGATGAACATAAGGAGACCATATAAGTCCATCGCTATAAAAATCTATAACTTCATCAAGAGTC
>DAOTOD010000010.1:0-10826 GCA_035451165.1 Bacteroidales bacterium | reverse complement strand
ATTAATTTCTATTGCTGCTGAGTTATCAGGAGCATTTGTTCCTATACCCACTGCCCCTCCATCATTATATAAGTTAGGCGTATCAACCCATTTACTACCATCCCAATACAAAGTATTGCCTGTATTGCTCCCTTGAGTTATAGCAATTCCACTGCTTACACCTACTTGTTTCCATATTACACCATCATAATACCAAAAACCTGTAGTATCATCTATTTGATATATCAATAATCCAATAGCAGGCAAATTTATTGAGTTTCTTTGTAATTTAGTCATACGAGGTATTAAAACCCCACAATTGCTTGAAGATACGTCAAGTATTGCCGAAGCATGTGCTGGATTACCAGTTGTATTTATAGATACTCCTTGTGAACAACATGAATAAGTAATACAAAATAATGTAATTAATATTAAAAATCTTTTTGTAATAATCTTTATCATAATTATAATATTAGATTTTTTTATTTATAACAAATGTACATTATTTATTAACATAAAACAATTAAAAATTAAATTATTTTAAAACAATTATATCTTTTTTAAAGTTTACAAACATAATTTGTATAAATTGTTTATAAAAAAATTATCTTAAAATAAATTAAAAAAGTTTGAAAACATAATATTATTTTTTTTATACATTTGCTTTCAAAAACTATAAAAATTAGGTTTGTGAATTCAGTAATACTTTATGCTATAATTGCATTAGGCTCTTTATCAATGAGCTTTGCAATAATAATATATTTTGTAAGTAACAAATTCAAAGTTATTGAAGACCCTCGCATAGATGAAATTCAAGAATTACTACCAGGTGCAAATTGTGGAGGATGTGGCTTTGCAGGCTGTCGAAATTTAGCAGAAGCTATTGTTAAAGCAACTAATTTGGATAATTTATATTGCCCTGCAGGAGGTAAAGCAGTTGCTGAAGCAATTGCTGCTAAAGTAGGCCTTAAAGTAGAGTTAAAAGAACCTATGATAGCAGTTGTGAGATGCAATGGTAGTATTCAGAATGCCCCTGCAAAAGCAAAATATGAAGGTACTGATTCTTGTTATTTTATTAATTTATTATTTACAGGAGAAAGTGGATGCAGCTATGGATGTTTAGGAGCAGGCGACTGTGTAAAAGCATGTAAGTTTGATGCAATATATATTGATAATAATACTAATTTACCTATTGTTATCGAAGACAAATGTGTTGCATGTGGAGCTTGTGTTAATGCATGTCCAAGGAACATAATAGAATTAAGAAAAAAAGGGCCTAAAAATCGTAGAATTTTTGTTTCTTGTGTAAATAAAGAAAAAGGAGGCATAGCAAAGAAAAATTGTAATGTTGCTTGTATAGGTTGTAGTAAATGCCAGAAAGTTTGCAAATTCGATGCTATCACAATAGAAAATAATTTAGCATACATAAACTTTGAAAAATGCACTCTATGTCGTAAATGTGTAGCTGAATGTCCTACTAATGCCATACTCGAAATTAACTTTCCTCTAAAAAAAGAAAAAGTTGAAAAAGAAGATATTAATGTAGTTTAATAAATTAATTTAAGGAGGAACATAATTGAAGACATTTAAAATAGGTGGTATTCATCCAGCCGAAAATAAATTATCGGCAACAAGCCCAATAGAAGTACTGCCATTACCAAAAACTGTCTATATACCTTTTTCACAAGTATTAGGCGCACCTTCAGTTCCTGTTGTTGAAAAAGGAGCCAAAGTTAAAGTAGGACAACTACTTGCTAAAGGAGAAGCTTTTATTTCAGCTAATGTTCATTCTTCCGTATCAGGGACTATTTCAAAAATTGATGATATAATTGATGTATCAGGTTATAAAAGAAAAGCTTTTGTTATTGAAGTTGAAGGCGACGAATGGCTACCTGATATAGACAAAAGCCCCAATATAAAAAATGATATAAACTTAACGCCCGAAGAAATAATAAACAAAATAAAAGAAATGGGTATTGTAGGTTTAGGAGGAGCAACATTCCCCACACACATTAAGCTCATGGTACCCAAAGATAAACAAGCAGAAGTACTTATAATTAATGGCGTTGAGTGTGAACCTTTTTTAACATCTGACCATCGCCTCATGTTAGAAAAAGGCGAAGAAATTATGATTGGTACTTCTATTCTAATGAAAGCTATAGGTGTTAACAAAGCAATAATAGGTATTGAAAATAATAAGCCTGATGCAATTAAATATTTACAAGAATTATCAAAAGATTATCCAAATATAACCGTTCAAGCCTTAAAAGTTAAATATCCTCAAGGCGGAGAAAAACAATTAATACAAGCTCTCACAGGACGTTATGTGCCTTCTGGAAAATTACCTATAGAAGTAGGTACAATAGTTAATAATGTGGGAACTGTATATGCTGTTTATGAAGCTATTCAAAAAAACAAACCTTTATTTGAAAGAATTGTAACTGTTACAGGAAAACATTTAAACAAAACAGCAAACTTTAAAGTAAGGATAGGAACTCCAATTAACTTATTAATAGAAGCTGTAGGCGGTTTACCTAAAGATACTTTAAAAATTATAAGTGGAGGGCCTATGATGGGGAAAGCGCTTGCTTCACTTGAAACACCTGTAATAAAAGGGATGTCTGGTATAGTTATATTAACTGAAAAAGAAAAAATTAGTTCTCGTCAATATAATTGCATCCGCTGTGGTAAATGTATACAAGCTTGCCCTATGGGGTTACAACCTTATTTACTTTCATTATATTCTATTAAAGATGATTTTGAACAATTAGAGCAAAATAATATTATGGATTGTATTGAATGTGGATCATGTGGTTATACTTGCCCTGCCCATATTTATTTAGTTGATAACATAAGAGCTGGAAAAAATAAAGTTGGTCAAATCATAAGGTCACGAGTAAAATAATATTAATATGAATTTATTAACTATATCAGGCTCTCCACATATTCACGGAGAGCAAAACGTAAAAAAAATAATGTGGGGAGTAGTTATTGCTCTCTTGCCTGCTATGTTAGTATCATTTTGGTATTTTGGAATTGATGCTATTATTCTTACGCTCACTTCTATTATATCATGCGTATTATTCGAATATTTAATTCAAAAATTATTATTTAAAAATCAATCGATAAGTATTACTGATGGCTCAGCTGTAATAACAGGAATTTTATTAGCTTTTAATGTGCCAAGTAATTTACCTTTATGGGAAATAGTAATTGGAAGTTTTGTAGCTATTGGTGTAGCAAAAATGGCTTACGGAGGATTAGGCAAAAATCCTTTTAATCCAGCTTTAGTAGGAAGGGTATTTTTATTAATTTCTTTTCCTGTTGATATGACAACATGGCCTGTACCAAGACCTTTTGCTACACTTGTCGATGCTGTCACTGGGCCAACTGCTTTAGGTGTTGTAAAAGAAAGTTTTATGAAAGGATCTACCGTATCCGAAATAATGCATAAAAGTGATTCTATAAGTAATCTATTAGCAAATGGGGAACATTTAAACAATTTACAAAACTTTATACCCAAATATTTTGATATGTTTGTAGGTAATATGGGCGGGTCACTTGGTGAAGTATCAGCTTTAGCTATTATAATAGGAGGTATATATATGCTTATACGTAAAATAATAAGTTGGCATATTCCTGTTTCTTATATAGGAACTGTTATGATATTTACTTATATATTATGGCTTATAAATCCTGAGCATTATTTAAATCCTTTATTTCATCTTTTAGCAGGAGGGTTACTATTAGGAGCTGTTTTTATGGCAACTGACATGGTTACATCACCTATGACCCCTATAGGGATGATAGTATTCGGTATAGGTTGTGGGCTATTAACTTCTATTATTAGAATATGGGGAGCATATCCAGAAGGCGTTTCATTTGCTATATTAATAATGAATGCTTTTGTACCATTAATCAATAAAACTTTTAAAACTAAAACTTTTGGAGGAAAATAACAATGTCAAAAAAAATTGAATCTACTTTATTAAACATGATATTATCTTTAACCATAATAGGCATAGTAGCTTCATTCTCCTTAGGTTTTATTTATGAAATAACTAAAAAACCTATAGAAACAAGTGCAAAACAAAAAGTAATAAATGCTTTAAAAGAAGTACTTCCTGAATTCAATAATGATCCAATGTCAGAAAAAGAAATAATAAACGACATAGAAATATACACCGGCAAAAAAAATAATGAAATAACAGGCTATGCTATAAAAACTTTTACTACAAAAGGATTTAATGGATTGTTTTCTTTAATGGTAGGATTATTACCTGATGGAACTATAAACAAAATACAAGTATTAGATCAAAAAGAAACACCAGGGTTAGGTACAAAAATGTCAGAAAATTCTTTTTTAGAACAATTCTATGGTAAAAACCCTTCAAGTTTTAAACTTTTTGTAAAAAAAGATGGAGGAGATGTAGATGCTATTACTGCATCTACAATAACTTCAAGAGCTTTTTGTGAAGCCGTTCAAAAAGCTTACGATGCCTTAATGAAAAAAAAATCAAATCAAAAAAATACAATCACTGATTCTACTTCATATAAAACAAAAGATTCTTCTTCAATAAAAAATGATAACTTGTAATAAAAAGGAGGTGAAATGAGTGCCATCAAATATTTAACCAATGGGCTATTAAAGGAAAATCCAACGTTAGTTCTTGTTTTAGGGACATGTCCAACATTAGCTGTTACAACTTCAGCTAATAATGCTATAGGTATGGGTATAGCAACTACCTTTGTTCTTCTATGCTCCAATATATTAATTGCTGCTTTTAAAAACTATATCCCTAATAAAGTTAGGATACCTTCATTTATTGTGATAATAGCGACATTTGTAACTATTGTCAATTTAGTTATGCAGGCCTATACGCCCGACCTACATAAATCGCTTGGAGTTTTTATTCCACTAATCGTCGTTAACTGTATCATACTTGGAAGAGCAGAAGCATTTGCACAAAAAAATTCTGTTTTTCATTCTATATTAGATGCCATAGGAATGGGATTAGGATTTACTATAGCTCTATTAGCTATGGGTTCTATAAGAGAATTATTAGGGAATGGTTCTATTTTTAACTATAAATTTGTATCAAACGATGCTAAAACAATACTTTTATTCATAATGCCACCAGGGGCTTTTATTACTTATGGTTTTTTAATAGCATTAACTAATAATATAAAGAAAAAATTTAATATTTAAAACATTATAAAATATGGAAATTATAAGCATAATAATATTCGCAATCCTTGTTAATAATGTTGTACTTGCACAATTCTTAGGCATTTGTCCTTTTTTAGGAGTTTCTAATAAAATATCTACTTCTGTAGGGATGGGAGGAGCTGTAATATTTGTAATGACACTAGCTAATTTAGTTACTACATTAATTTATAAATATATTCTTGTACCTATCAATGTGACTTTTATGCAAATAATTACCTTTATTCTTGTTATAGCATCACTAGTACAAATTGTAGAAATAATACTTAAAAAAGTTAGTCCCTCTTTATATCAAGCACTTGGCATTTATTTGCCATTAATAACAACAAACTGTGCTGTATTAGGTATAGCTCTTCTAGCTGTACAAAAAAATTATAACGTTTTAAATAGTGTAATTTACGGAGCTTCCACAGCAGTAGGGTTTACTTTAGCTTTAATTCTATTAGCAGGTATAAGAGAGCAGATTGAATTAGTACAATGCCCTAAAGGAATGAGAGGATTCCCTATAGCTTTGATAACAGCCGGTTTACTTTCATTAGCTTTTATGGGATTTGCAGGACTTATTAAGGTTTAATTTTTCGCTAAAACCTATAAATACCTCCAATATTAATAGTTATAAAACGTTCATAAAATTTTGTATTTAAAGGCTCGTAATATATGCTTTTACTAAACACAGGATGGTTAATAGTATTTACTAAAGCATTGCTTCTATTATATTGTAATGAACAATTTATACCATAATGATTATCGAAATAATATTCTCCACTAATACTTAACATAATATGATGTATCATATCATTAATACGTGGAGAATAATCATTTATAGCTTTGCCGGTTCTTATTAAAACATTGTCTTTATAAACAGAAAAAGAAGAAGCTGTTAGAAAAGAAATATCTACACCAAATTTTGCTGATAATGCTATTTTATCTAAAATAGCATTATTATAATGATAAACAAATCTTTTAATAGAATATCGATATTCTAAAAATAAAGGTATATCAAAAGAAGAATAAAAAATTTTATGTTCATAATCGCGTTCCGTGTTTTCGTAAAAAGATCCTATAATATCAGCACCACGCTCGCTATATCGAATTCCTCCTCCTAAAAATAATTTTTTCTTAATAAACTCTGCAGCCGGAGCATCAGCAAAAATAGTAAATCCTGAATAATTTTTAGCTTGATATTTATTAAAATAATTAGATGCATCAATCAACTTATTATTCAAATACCCCCCCCCTATAACCAACAACCTATTAGTTTGAGCAAAAGTTAAAAAATTATAAACTATAATAGTTATTAACAATAATATTTTTTTATTCATATCACAAACAGCTTATTTAATATTTAAATTCAGTTAATTCTATTAACAAATATATAACATTATAAAATACCGCCACACTTAATTATTTTTTAATTTAAAGAATAAATTAACTTTTAAATAAAATAATCATCTTTAACATTCAAAAAATTTTATTTTTTTATAAGATTACATATTATAATTTTTTACTTTTGTTTAACATCAATATTATTGCAACAATAAAAAAACAAAAATACAATTGGAAATCGAAAAAGATAATATTATAATGCTGGAAAAAGTTCCAGTATTTCAGAAAAACATTTTAATATTAAATAATGTTTCCCTTACTATAGCAAAGGGAGAATTTGTTTATTTTATCGGCCGAACTGGTAGTGGAAAAAGTACTTTATTAAAACTATTTTATGCTGACTTACCGGTAACAGAAGGGCAAGCTTTTGTAGCAGGGTATGATTTAAAAAAAATAAAAAACAAACAAGTTCCTTTTTTAAGGCGTAAGTTAGGTATTGTATTTCAAGATTTTCAATTATTAACGGACCGTAGTGTAAACGAAAATTTATTTTTTGCTATGAAAGCTACTGGTTGGAAAGATAAAAAAGCTATGCAACAAAGAGCACAGGAAGTATTATCTAATGTAGGGCTTGCAACAAAAGGGTTTAAAATGCCCCATCAACTGTCAGGTGGAGAACAACAAAGAGTAGTTATAGCAAGAGCTTTAATTAACAATCCTGAAATAATTCTTGCTGATGAACCAACAGGTAATTTAGACCCCACAATATCATTTGAAATATTAAAATTATTAATAGACATCAATAAGAATGGTACTACAGTAATATTTGCTACTCACGATTATCCACTAATACAAAAATATCGTGCAAGAACAATAAAATTTGAAGATGGTAAAGTGTCAGAATATAATAATTTTAATACTAATGAAACAACATTCTTATAAGTTGACGTACATTGTGTTTGTTTGAAAACCCTTTAGTATTAAGCCAATCCTGCCTTCTTTCTATATCAGCTATTGTAAATGGTTCTTTCATCAATTCAAAAAGTTTTTGTTTCATTTCTTCAGGAGTATCAGCTATTGTACATAATGATTCCAATTCAGTTTTATACACCATTGGCGTATTAACTAAACAATGCCTACCTCTATAAAGAGCTGCTAGTAGTTTTAATTTAATACCTGTTGATTGAAAAGTAGGTAAAATATTAACTTGTGCATTTTCAATTAGTGAATATATTTCTTCTGTACTTAATTTAGTTCGTAACTCTATATTACTTCTTGTTGAAACTGCTTCAATTAATTCTTTAGAAGGTTTATTACCTGCAATAATAAGAGGAATTTTTATATCATTAAAAACTTTATTAACTAAATATAAAGCAGCTTGATTATTTTCACCTACTTCTAAACTACCATGATACAAAGCATAAGAGCCTATTCCAGGATTTGATATTACTCTATTATAAGGATGAAAAGCACTTACAGTAACTACATTTTTATATCTTTTATGAAAATACATCTTATCGTGATGAGAAATACAAGCTATGCCGCTCGCATGTTCAAGTACATTTTCGTATCTTCTTAATTTTGAAGCCTCATTTAAAAAATAATATTTCTTAAAAATATTTTTTTCAACTTTAGCAAGATTACTATAATATTCGTGTTCGATATTATGAGTACGAACAATTTTGCGTCTTTTCCTTAATTTGTCGTGTGAAAGATAATAACAAGTATGTAAACCTTCAAAAAGTATAGGATAATTATCATAAGTCAAATTTGATAAAAGTTCTTCAGATGCCCTAGTAACTACAATATAAGGACGACGTTTAAACAAATATTTTTTAGAAATTATTCTTTTATAATAATTTACTGTTTCACATAAGTCATTTAATTTAGGAGATGGCTTACGATCATATTCAAAACAATGAAGATGGATTTTAATTCCTTCTTCTTTTAAAGCTTCTAATTTATAAAAAATATCAATTGCTCCTCCATAATTTGCTGGCATAGGTATATCAAAAGCTATAACATGCAAATGTCTTTTAGAAGAACTTTTCGTAAATATGTCTGAAAATATGTTTTTCATTTTCCCAGTTTAATTCTGATTTTGCAATTATAAGATTTTTCTTCCACTCTTTTATTAAATTTTCATTAGCAAAAATAAACTTAATTTTATCAGCAATATGTTCAGGATTATGATTATCTATAAATGTACCTATATTATATATATTAATAACATTTTCTACCTCAGGTAACCTACTAGCAAGAATAGGAATATTAGCATGTATATAATCAAATAATTTATTAGGCAAGCTATAACGATAATTAATATTAGTATCTTTATCAAGAGTTAAGCCTATATCAGATAAGCATGTATATTCCATCAAATCATCGGGCAACAATTTGGGTATAAAAATCACTTTATCATTTAAATTATTTTCTAATACTATTTTTTTCAATACAGGAATAACATCCCCCCCTCCTATTATAAGCAATATTGAATTGTCAATATAATTCATTGCTAAAACAGCTTCTTCTGCTCCTCTATTAATATTAATACCTGATCCTTGTAATATTAATATTTTTTTATCTTCAGGTAAATTTAGTTTTTTTCGCGATATATTTTCAGGTATTTTTTTTACAAATGGTACATTTCTTATAACACTAACATTTACTTTATATTCTTCTTTATAAAGTACAGCTATTGAATTATTAACAGTAATAATATCTTTAAGTTTAGGTATAATCATCTTTTCAATTTTTTTCCATATAGCTCTTATACGTGGACGATTTATTAGCTCTGGTACACCTGTAAAATACTCATGAGCATCATATACTAAAGGTATTTTTTTTAACTTATGGACACAAAAGCAAGCTAATAAAGTATCAAGGTCATTTGCTAGTAAAATATCTGCTTTTTTAACAATTAATAATAGAAACAAACGTATATTATATTCAGCATAAAATAATGGTCCTTTATTAAAAAGCAATTTCATCCTTAAACATTTATAAGGAGTCGTAGGTAATTTTAAACTACTTTTTAATTTACGTCCAACAAGTAAAACATTAAATCCCATTTCTGAAAGAGTATAACAACTTCGAGCAACTCTTTGATCAGTAACAAGGTCGTTTGTTACACTTACTATTATTCTTTTTGCTCGTTTTTTCATTCAGATGTTTTGATGCAAACTTAAATGATTTTTCTAAAAATAGGCTATATTAAAATAATAACTAATATCTTTGAAAATTATTATTAAAACAATGGCTTAAATGTCAATTATAAAAGCAAATATAAATTTAAAGAGTTTAAATACTTTTGGTATAGACGTTAAAGCTAGATTTTATTTAAATATAACAAACAAAGAAGATTTATTTAATGGTTTTAAATTTATCACATATAACAAACTAACGTCAGATCTAATTCTTGTGTTAGGAGGGGGTAGTAATATACTTTTTACTAAAGATTTTGAAGGTATTGTTTTACATATTAATACAAAAGGTATAAAAGAAAAACAAGAAAATGAAAATAAAATTTTAGTTAAAGCTGAAGCTGGCGAAGAGTGGGAAAATTTAATAACTCATTGTATAAATAAACAATTATGGGGGCTTGAAAATTTATCTTATATACCAGGTAAAGTAGGGAGCAGTCCTATACAAAACATTGGTGCCTATGGGGTAGAAATAAAAGAAACCTTTGAAGAGCTTGAAGCTTATGAAATAATTTCAGGAAATAAAAAAATTTTTAAGTTCGCCGATTGTAAATTTGGCTACAGAAATAGTATTTTTAAGTCAGAATATAAAAATAAATTTATTATTTGGTCGGTAACTTATAAATTATCAAAAAATCCTTCCCCCAACCTTACATATAAAGCTTTATATCAAGAATTAATTAAAAATAATATTATTAATCCATCATTATATGACATACACAATGCTATAATTAAAATAAGAAAACAAAAATTACCAGACCCTAAACATATAGGCAATGCGGGGAGTTTTTTCAAAAATCCTATTATACCAATTGAAAAATTAAAATTATTATTAAAAGATTTTCCTGACATAGTTTATTTTACTAATAAAGAGAGCGATACAGCAAAAATTGCAGCAGCATGGTTAATAGAAAAATGTGGATGGAAAGGAAAAAATCTTGGACGAGCTGCTGTTTACTCTCAACAACCTCTTGTTATTATTAATAAAGGTGGAGCTAAAGGAGAAGAAATACTTGAATTAGCAAATAAAATTATAGATGACGTTAAAAAAACTTTTGAAATAAAATTAGAACCAGAAGTAAATATATTAT